>NZ_JAZHFT010000051.1:0-28182 GCF_036541425.1 Consotaella aegiceratis | reverse complement strand
AAAGCGCCAGTCGATCGCCCGCCCGAGCCGGACCAGCGCGTGGTGCGGGTCGACGATCTGATCAAGCCGAGCCCGGAACAGATCGCTCTGCCCGCTGTCCCGCCGCTCCTTCGGACGCATCGAAAAGTCCCCCGATCATCGATCCGGGAACCAGTGAATCACGCCAACCAAGCCAGCGCAATTTGCAAGTTTATCAGCCCCAAAACCGCCCAATCCTGCAAAAGGGAATTCTTCGCCAACCATGATCCGGAAGCCTTTTCAAGGGCTTCCCAATTCTTCACGGGTGACTCATGACTTTGACGGTCTCGTTGCCGTGCTTATCCCTCCACGCGGCGCCGGAAGGTCTGATAACGCATCGCGAGGAGCGTCGTTGCCATCGAAGAGGAGGACGGCGAGGGGCAAGGTCTACGCGGAGTTTGGCGAATGGGGACGAGGGGCGTCATGGCCAGGATAACGAGATTTTCCGCCGCTGGCTTGGCGAGTCTTCTCGCCTTCGTCAGCGTACTCTTCGGGCTGATGGTCCCTGGGGCTCTTGATTCCGAGAGCGCCGACCACGGGGTTTCACCGCGAGATGTCTGCCGGTCTGCGGACGGTCTATCTGCTGGCCAATCCGATCCACACCGATATCGCCTTCACAGCGACGCCGGACGTGCTGTCGCAATTCGGCTTTCTCACGAGGGACGGCCTGCCGCTCGATCATCCTGGGTTGCGAACGATCGTGGTCGGCTGGGGCGGGCGCACGTTTTATACCCGGACGCCCCAATGGGCCGATCTGACGGTGGATACGGTTCTTCGGTCATTCACGCTCGACGAATCCGTTCTGCACGTCACGCTGGCCGGACCGATCGCGGACGATGCCCCCGACGTGACGAGGCTGCAGCTCGACGAACCGGCGCACGCGGCCCTGCTGGACTTCGTCGCTGCAAGTTTTTCCGAGACCGACGACGGGCAGCCAAACGCGCTCCCGGGCGCCGCCTATGGGGCCACGGATGGCTTTTACGAAGCGAGCGGGCGGTTTAATGCCTTATGGGGCTGCAACACCTGGACGGCGGCCGCGTTGCGGGCAGCCGGGTTCACGACGGCATTCTGGACACCGCTGCCGCAAACGCTGCTGTTGGGTTTGAGGCTTCACAACGATCGCTGACGCCCCGCGCGCCGGTCAGGCGTTCAGGCCGTGGACGGTCCTGATCTCCTGGGCAACCAGTTGCTGAAGGCGCCAGAGATTGCGATCGCGGATGCCGAATTCCTCCAGATGGGAGACGGTGTTGTAGAGATATTCCGCGCAGGACCCGGCATGGCCGCAGGCGCGGGCGAGAATCGATGCGACCCGCTCGGGCGGCAGCTTGCGCGCGGTGTGGCTGCCGGTGGGACCGGCCCAGAATGTCAGGGCCCGCACGCGTCCTGCGGCAGTATGGACCGGTACCCAGCGCGCCATGTCGACGATTTCGCGAAAGCGGACCTCGCGGAACAGAACGCGCCTGAGCTGGGCTTCGCGATCGTCGTCGGAAATGCGGTAGAGGATGCCGTCGCATCGTCCGCCGCGCTCGAGCGCCATCATCAACCCCGGCTGCTCCGGCGATCCCCGCCACCGGTTCATTTTCAGGCAGAAGGATCGGTGCCAACCGTAGGCGGTGCCGCGCATCTCTTCGACCGCATCGAAATCCGGCTTCCAGATCAGCGAGCCATAGGCGAAGATCCACAGCGGCTCGCCCTGGCTCTCTTCGGCGGTCCGCTGCGCCAGAGCGTCGAGTTCATCGTCCGTCAGCTGTGTCCAACCCGGCTCGGGGCTGAGCTCCGGCATAGGTCGGATCGTCAGGGCGACCAATTCGGGCGTCAAGGACAGCGGAGATCGCGCAAAAAATGGTGCCGATCGATCCGCCGATAATTCCGTCATCGTTGCACTGCCCCGTCACTGAACCGCCCGAAGATTCGCAAACTAGGCTAGGCCGGTTTCTGGGTGCAGTGCAACAATGGCTGTGATCAATCCTTGTGCTGGCGGCCGTCCGGTTCCTTGGCGACGCCCTTGAACTTGCCGTCGGTCTGCTTGACCTCCATGAATTCGCCCGTGTCTTCGTCACGCTTCTGAAACGTGCCGTCTCCACGCTCCATCTGCGTCCGGTCCCGAACGGAGCCCTTGCGGTAGTCCTTGCCAGTATTGGTCGCCATGACATCGCCTCTTCTTAAACCCGCGGCATAAACACCAGACGAGCGATTGTTCGTCTTGCGAACAACAACATCGCAACCGGCCAGAAAGTTTCGCGCGATCATGAAGTCTGCCGACGATAGTCACTGGATGAAAAGCGCCGTCGGGTGAGTCGGCGATGGCGAGGCCTACTCCGGATCAGGCGTCGGGGATCTGAAAGGCCTGGCGGAAGTAGGATCGAAACGCGTCCATGGCTGGCGAAAACTCGGTTCCGCGGCGCCAGGCGAGGCCGACATCCATCGAAGGCACGGGATCGGAGATGTTGATGGTCTCGATGCGACGCCCTTCCAGCGACCACGGCCGATGCACCATGTCGGACAGGATGGCAACACCCTGGCGGTTGGCCACCAGCGAGCGCACCGCCTCGATCGACGAGGTTCTGAGAAAGATGTGCGGGCGGAACGGCGTTGGGCTCCAGTAGCGTAGCGAGGTGTGAGCCGCCTCGTCGACGGTGAGCATGATGTAGGGCTCTTCCGCGACGTCCTTCAGCCCGACCGATTCGACCGAGAGCAGGGGGTGCTGCGACGGCACCCAGAGGCGGCGCGCGGAGCGGATCAAGGTCTCCGTCGTCAGCTCCGGATTGAGGATGTTGGAGGTGAGCAGCACCGCGACGTCGTAGCGGTTGGTGAGGAGGCCTTCCTCGATGGACTCGCGGTTGAGTTCGAAGATCTGGATCTCCAGATGCGGAAACTGCCGGCGCAAGCGGCCGATATGATAGGGCAGGAAATAGCCGATCACCGTATAGGTGGCTGCCAACGTCAACGTGCCCTCGATCTCGCTGGTCACCGTGGTGAGCTGCGTCGCCTCCTCGACCTTCTGGAGGATGTCGTAGGCATGGGCGAGGAATTTCCGCCCCGCGCTGGTAAGCTCCATGCCGTGCGACGAGCGCAGGAAGAGCTGGGTCCCAACCGTCTGTTCCAGATCCTTGATCGCGGTGGTGACCGCCGACTGTGAGATGGCCAGATCCACCGCCGCCTGGGAGACTTGGCCCTGTTCGGCCGTTGCAACGAAATAGCGAATTTGCCGGAGGCTGATCGTCATGCTGGCATCACTGCGTTCGGATTATCCGATATCAATCATGCTATGAATTGATTTTGCAAGCGACGCTTTTTGAAGTGGCTCCTGTGTCGTCCTTGGCGTCGAAAAAGTGGACCAAAACTCAATTGTTTGGACCCTGCGACACCATGCCGCCCCGGCGAGACGCCATCTAAAAATCAGAATTCAAATATGAAAAAATAGTATTTTTCAAATAGCAACCTGCCCCATAGCGTTCGATGTAGAAATTGAAGGCATGAGCATTTTTTGTTCAAAACTCGGGCAGCATGATGATGGCACCGGTCGTCGAGGTTATCGACATCAACTGCGACATGGGGGAGGCCTTTGGCCGGTGGCGCATTGGCGATGCCTCCGACATCATGCTGATGACGCTGATCAGTTCAGCCAACATCGCGGCCGGATTTCATGCCGGCGACCCCAATCTCATGGACGAGACGGTTCGTCTGGCGGTGGAACACGGGGTCGGCATCGGCGCCCATCCGGGCTATCGCGACCTGCAGGGGTTCGGGCGGCGGAAGGTGGCAGGCACCGCCAAGGAACTGGTCAACGACGTCGTCTACCAAGTGGGCGCGCTGCGTGAGTTCGCCCGCCGCCATGGCAGCAACCTCCAGCACGTGAAGCCGCACGGCGCGCTCTACATGGAGATGGCGGTCAATGGCGAGCTCTCCCGCCTGTTCGTCGAATATCTGCGGGCGGTGGCGCCGAGCGCGTTCATCTTCTGCATGGCTGGGTCGGAGACCGAGATCCAGGCCCGCGAGCTCGGCCAGCCCGTCGTGCGCGAATTCTATGCGGACCGCGATTATGACGACAACGGGTCCATCGTCTTCACCCGCGACGTCGGCCGGCTCGATCCGGCGACGGTCGCCCGCAAGGTGGTGCGGGCCTGCCTCGACGGCACGGTGACGACGGTCACGGGTCGCACCATCGAGGTGCCCTTCGATTCCGTCTGTTTCCATTCCGACACGCCCGGCGCCGTCGAGATCGCCCAAGCCCTGCGCGAGGAGCTGATCGCCGCCGGCATCCGTATCGCCCCCGTCTCAGAAATCGTCAGCGAAACCATCCGGAGACAAGCATGAGCAAGCTTGAAGTGAGGTCGCCGCTCCCCGGCACGTTCTATCGCAAGCCTGCACCGGACAAGCCGCCATTCAAGGCGGATGGCGAGGCCATCGCCGCCGAGGACGTCATCGGCCTGGTCGAGGTGATGAAGTCGTTCCACGAGGTCCAGGCGGGCGTCGCCGGATCGTCCATCACCTTCCTCGTCGAGGATGCCGATCCGGTGATGGCCGGCCAGGTGATCGCCGAGGTCGAGCCGTGACCATCCGCTCCGTTTTGATCGCCAACCGCGGCGAGATCGCGGTGCGCATCATCCGGGCGGCGAAGGCCCTGGGCATCCGTACCGTCCAGGCCTACAGCGCGGCTGACGAAACCATGCTCGCCGTGCGTCTGGCCGACGAGGCGGTCAAGATCGGGCCGCCGTCCGCCGCCAAGTCCTACCTCAACATCGAGGCGGTGATCGAGGCGGCTCGCGCCCACGGCGTCGACGCCATTCATCCGGGCTACGGCTTTCTCGCCGAGAACTCGGAATTCGCGAGAGCCGTGGAAGCCGCCGGCATGATCTTCGTCGGCCCGACGCCGGAGGCGATCGAGCGGTTGGGCGACAAGGTCGAGGCCCGCAAGATCGCGGCCTCCGCCGGCGTGCCGACGGTGCCCGGTAGCGACGGCCGCATCGACGATCTGGACGAGGCGGTAGCGCTGGCCGAGACGATCGGATTTCCCGTGATGGTCAAGGCGGCGGCTGGCGGCGGCGGACGCGGCATCCGTTTCTGCGGCTCGGCCGAGGAATTGCGCCGGCTGTTTCCCCAGGCCTCGGCCGAGGCGAAGGCCGCCTTCGGCGACGGCGGCCTCTACGTCGAGAAACTCATCGAGAAGGCGCGCCACGTCGAGGTGCAGATCCTGGGCGACGGGCAGACCGTCGTCCATTGCTTCGAGCGCGAGTGCTCGCTGCAGCGCCGCCGCCAGAAGGTCTGGGAGGAGGCGCCTTCCGTGGCTCTCTCCCAGGGTGTGCGCGAAGCCCTGTGCGACAGCGCCGTGGCGTTGGGACAGGCGGTCAATTACCGTGGCGCCGGCACCGTCGAATATCTTTACGACGAGGCGACGCATAACTTCTACTTCATCGAGGTGAACACCCGCATTCAGGTCGAGCATCCCGTCACCGAGATGATCACGGGGATCGACCTGGTGGCCGAAATGTTCCGTATCGCCGACGGCAAGCCCCTGTCGGTGCATCAGTCCGACATCGCCATCGCCGGCCACGCCATCGAGTGCCGCCTCAATGCTGAGGATCCGTCGCGCGGCTTCATGCCGGGGCCGGGAACGATCAGCCGGCTCGATGTGCCGGAGGGCGAGGGGGTTCGCTTCGACACCTTCCTCTATGAAGGCTACGAGGTTCCGCCCTTCTACGATTCCCTGCTCGGCAAGTTGATCGTGCGCGGCCGCGATCGCACCGACTGCCTGGACCGCCTGCGCCGGGCGCTCGACGCGCTGGTGATCGAGGGTATCCCGACCACCCGCCCGCTGCATGTCGCGCTCGCCGAAGACGCGTCGGTCGAGGCGGCCGATTTTCACACCCGCTTCCTGGAAGACTGGATCGAGAACGACTTCGCCGCCCGTGTCGGCGCGTTCGAGGAGGTTGCCTGATGGCCATGCGCTACAGCTTCGGCGGAGACGAGCATCTGTTCGTCGAATGCAGCGAGGAGATGTCGCTCGACGCCTTCTTCATGAGCCTGTCGCTGACGAACGGCATCAAGCAGGCCGGCATCGCGGGCGTAACCGAGATCTGCCCGGCCAACGCGTCGATGCAGATCAAGTTCGATCCCGACATCATCAAGCCCGACGACATCCTGAAGGAGGTCCAGGCGATCGAGGCGGCGGCCGAAAAGGCCGAGCCGGTGATCAAGACCCGCATCGTCGAGATCCCCGTCTACTACAACGATCCGTGGACCCACGAGACGCTGATGCGCTTTCGCGAGCGCCATCAGGACCCCAACAGCACCGATCTGGAATATGCCGCACGCATCAACAGCTTCGCGTCGGTGGACGATTTCATCGCGGCCCATGCCGGTGCGCCGTGGTTCGTCTCCATGGTCGGTTTCGTCTCGGGCCTGCCCTTCCTCTACCAGATGGTGGAGCGCCAGAAGCAGATCGAGGTGCCGAAATATCTGCGGCCCCGCACCGATACGCCGAAGCTCACCGTCGGCTACGGCGGCTGCTTCTCGTGCATCTACTCGGTGCGTGGCGCCGGCGGTTATCAGATGTTCGGCATCACCCCGATGCCGATCTTCGATCCGGCGCAGGAGGTCTCCTACCTCAAGGAGTTCATGGTCTTCTTCCGGCCGGGCGACATCGTGAAGTTCAAGCCCATCGGCCGCGAGGAATACGACCACGACGTCGAGAGCGTCGAGAAAGGCACCTTTGCGCCGCCGATCCGCGAGGTCGAGTTCGATCTGCGCGAATTCCACGACGACATCGCTGGCACCAACCACAAGCTGAAGGGTGTGCTCCATGGCCATTAAGGTTCTTCACCCGGGACTGGCGAGCACCATCCAGGATCTGGGCCGCCCCGGCTATTTCCACCTCGGCATTCCCATGGGCGGTGCGATGGACCGTCTGGCGATGAAGGCGGCGAACCTGCTGGTCGGCAACGACGAGGGCGCCGCCGGCATCGAGGCCGTGTTCATCGGGCCGAAGCTCGAATTCACCCGCGAGGCGACCGTTGCCGTCACCGGTGCCGAGATGCCGATCCGCCTCGACGGCGAGGCGGTGCCCGGCTGGACCTCGTTCAAGGTGAAGCCCGGCCAGGTGCTGTCCTTCGACTTCCTGCGCTCCGGCGCCCGCATCTACATCGCCGTGTCCGGCGGCATCGACGTGCCGCTGGCGCTCGGCAGCCGCTCGACCTATCCGATCGGCGCGCTGGGCGGCTTCAAGGGCAGGGCGCTGGCGGCCGGCGACGAACTGCCGGTGGGCGAAACCGCTGCGGTCAAGGAAGGGCTGGAGATCCCAGAGACGTTGCGGCGCAGACCCGGCCAGCCGGCGGAGCTGCGCGTCCTGCCCGGCCTCTACTGGTTCCGCATGACCGAGGGCTCGCACGAGGCCTTCTTCGACGACGAGTGGAAGGTGGCGCCCGAGGCCGACCGCATGGGCTATCGCTTCCGCGGCGGCCGGCCGATCGAGTTCGAGCCGCGCGAGCAGCCTTTCGGCGCCGGCTCCGATCCCTCCAACATCGTCGACAGCTGCTATCCATACGGCTCCATCCAGGTGCCGGGCGGCTCCGAGCCGATCGTGCTGCACCGCGATGCGGTGTCGGGCGGCGGCTACTTCATGCTGGGCACCGTGATCTCCGCCGACATGGATCTCATCGGCCAGCTCCAGCCCCACACCCCGACCCGGTTCGTCAAGGTGGACATGGACACCGCGCTGAAAGCGCGGGCCGACCGGACGGCGTTGCTCGGCCAGATCCGAGCGCTCTTCTGACCCAAGCCAACCGACCTTTCGTCCGACTGATCCAGAGGATGCCAACATGAGACTATGCACAGTCGCCGCCGCCGGGCTCACCCTCGCCGCCTCCGTTGCCGGATCGGCCATGGCCGGGACCTGGTATCCCTATGACGCCACCGAGACGACGCCAGCCTTTTCGGCCGACGGCAAAACCTCGGACGTCGTCTATACGCCGCTCGAAAAGGCGGAGAAGCCCTGGAACATCTGTGTTTCCTTCCCGCACATGAAGGATGCCTACTGGCTGGGCGTCGACTACGGCGTCGCCGAGGAGGCGAAGGAACTCGGCGTCAAGATGAATCTGCAGGAGGCCGGCGGCTACACCGAACTGACCAAGCAGATTTCGCAGATCGAGGACTGTGTGGCCGGCGGTGCCGACGCCGTGGTCATCGGCGCGATCTCCTATGACGGCCTCAACAGCGCGGTCGCCGAGATCGCCAAGAAGAAGATCCCGGTGATCGATCTCGTCAACGGCATGTCCTCGCCCGACATCACCGCCAAGTCGCTCGTCTCCTTCTATACGATGGGCTACGAGACCGGCGCCTATCTCGCCAAGAAGCATCCCGAGGGCTCCGATCCGGTCAAAGTCGGCTGGTTCCCCGGTCCGGCCGGTGCCGGCTGGGTCGAGGCCGCCAACACCGGTTTCATGGACGCGGTGAAGGGCAGCGCGCTCACCGTGCTGCCGCCCAAATACGGCGACACCGGCAAGGAGGTGCAGCTCAAGCTGGTCGAGGACGTGCTCCAGGCCGAGCCCGACCTGCGCTACGTCGCCGGCACGGCGGTGACCGCCGAAGCCGCTCAGGGCCTGATCCGCGAGCGCGATCTCAAGGGCAAGGTCGATCTCCTGGCCTTCTACATGACGCCCGGCGTCTACGAAGGCATCCAGCGCGGCTTCATCGAGGCGGCGCCCGCCGACTCCATGGTGATCCAGGGCCGTATCGCCATCGACCAGGCGGTGCGTGCCATCGAGGGCAAGGACCTCATCAAGCATGTCGGGCCGAAGATCTTCATGGTCGACGCCGACAACATCGAGACCGTGGATCAGACCAACATCCTGCCCCCGAACGGCTTCAAGCCGGTCTTCGAGGTGCAGTGAACCGTTCGTCATGCCCGGCGGTCCGGCGGCTTGTCCACCGGGCCGACCCCGGACGAGGACCAAGCGATGTATCCTGAGCGGCCAGTCGTCGAACTGATCAACGTCTCCAAGGACTATCCGGGCGTCAAGGCGCTGGACGGCGTCGACTTTTCGCTGATGGCCGGCGAGGTGCACGTCCTCTTCGGCGAGAACGGCGCCGGCAAGTCGACGCTGATCTCGGTGCTTGCGGGCGTCACGCGGCCCTCGTTCGGCACCATTCGGATGGGCAGCGACCTGATGGATTTCCAGTCCGTCAAGGACGCGCGCGAGGCGGGCATCGGTGCCGTCTTCCAGGAGTTCTCGCTCGTCCCGACCCTGTCGGTCGCCGACAACATCTTTCTCGGCGACGAGCCGGGAAAGGGGCCCTTCATCAGCCGCGGCGCCATGCGCCGCGAGGCCCAAGCGCTGCTCGACCGGCTCGGATTCCAGGTCGGCGTCGACCGCTCGGTCGCCTCGCTGTCGCGCGCCGAGCAGCAGATGGTGGAGATCGCCAAGGCGGTGCGCGCCAACGTGCGCATTCTGATTCTGGACGAGCCGACCGCCTCGCTCACCGAACGCGAGACCGAAAAGCTGTTCGAGTTCATCGCCCAGGCCAAGGCGAAGGGCATCGGCATCGTCTACATCTCGCACCGGATGCACGAATTCTCCGCCATCGCCGATCGGATCACCGTGCTGCGCGACGGCAAGGTGGTGGGCACCGTCGAGGCAGCCGGCGCGACCGACGACACGCTCATCGAGATGATGACCGGGCGCAAGGTCGAGGAACTCTATCCGGCGATCGCCCGCGCCGAAAGCGGCGAGACGGTGCTGGCCGTCGAGGGGCTCCACGCCTGGGGCGTTCACGGCGTGTCGTTTTCGGTGCGCAAGGGTGAGGTGCTCGGCATTGCCGGCCTCGTCGGCTCGGGCAAGTCGCGGGCGTTCCGCTCGGTCATGGGGCTCAATCCGGCGACGGCCGGCCGGGTGCTTCTCAACGGCCGCGACGTGACCGGGGCGCCGACGCGCCGCGTGTTGGCGAGCGGCGTCTTCTACCTGCCGTCCGACCGCAAGAGCGAGGGGCTGGTGCTGGGGGCGAGCGCGCGCGACAACATCGCGCTGTCGTTGCTCGGCAATCGCGAGGCGCGCGGACCGATGGGGCTGACCTCGCCGTCGGCCACACGCCGCATCACCGACGGCATCGGCGAGCGCGTCGATCTTTCGCAATCCTATCTGGCCCGCGCCACCTCCAAGCTGTCTGGCGGCAACCAGCAGAAGGTGCTGTTCGGCAAGGGCTTCGGCCGCTCGTGCGAGCTCTACATCTTCGACGAGCCGACGGTCGGCGTCGATGTCGGCACGCGTGCCGCGCTCTACCGGCTGATCAAGGAGATTGCCGAGGATGGCAACGCCGTCGTCGTCATCTCTTCGGATCTGCCGGAGGTGATGAGCCTCGCTCATCGCCTGCTGGTCTTCGCCAACGGCCATATCACGGCGGAGCTGGAGGGTGAGGCCATCGACGAGCCGACGGTGCTCGGCGCATTCTTCGACTACGAAAGGCAATCGGCATGAACACCAAGGCCCAGGCCATTTCCGAAGGCGCGCGCCCGCTGTTCGCGGCCGGGGCGCTGCGCAGCCTCTTCGTCGCCGTCGGCGTGCTGCCGTTCTTCCTGGTCGCGGCCCTGGTGATCTTCGCCGTCGCCACGCCCCAGTTCCTGCAGGTCGACAACATCGTCAACGTCGCCCGCCAGTCGGTCTATCTGGTGCTGGTGTCGCTCGGACAGATGCTGGTTCTGGTCACCGCCGGATTCGACCTCGCCGTGGGAACGTCCATCGCCTTGACCTCGGTCGTCTCGGCCACGGTGATGGCCTATCTCTCGACCGTCTTTCCCGACTCCACTTGGCTCGTCATCGCTCTCGGCGTTCTCGCCGGCCTTGCCGCGGCCATCGTCATCGGCATGCTCAACGGCCTGGGCGTCGCCGGGTTCGGCGTTTCGCCGTTCATCATGACGCTCGGTGTCCAGTCCGTCGGTGCGGGCATCGCGCTGTTCATCACCGGCGGCGTGCCGGTGAGCGGCATCCCTTACGAATTCGGCGACGTCTTCGGCTTCGGCCGCGTCTTCGGCGTCCCGGTGCCGGTGCTGGTGGCGCTGCTCGCCATCGTCGTCGTCTGGGTGCTGATGAACCGCACCCGCTTCGGTGCGCGGCTCTATGCCGTCGGCGGCAACATCAAGGCCGCCAATCTGTCGGGTATCAACACGGCGCTCGTGCTGTTTTCGGCCTATGTGATCTGCGCGCTGCTGGCCTCTGTCTCCGGCGTGCTGCTGACGGCCCGTGTCGGTTCGGGCGAGACCAATCTGGGCGGCACCATCGCGCTGGAATCGATTGCCGCCTGCGTCATTGCCGGCGTGTCGCTGCGCGGCGGCATCGGCCGGGTCGAGAACGTCGTGCTCGGCGCCTTCTTCATCGTGCTCGTGCAGAACGGCATGAACCTGATGCAGATCGGCTCCTACATGCAGATGGTGCTGATCGGCGCTCTGCTGATCCTCGCCGTGGTCCTCGATCAATACCGCTACCGCCTGCTGGTCGGCGGTCAATAGAACGCTCCTCCCGCGCTGGCCGTCGCGACCGCCCCTGGGGTGCGGACGCGCGGCGCCGCTCGGTCGGACGCCTTCACCAGCCCTTCGATTTTTCTGATCTGATCTGGAGATGACAATGCAGAACGAGGTCATCGCGGCCCGCAGGACCGCGGCCATTCCCCGCGGCGTCGCGGCGACGACATCGGTGTTCGTCGAGCGCGCGCAGAATGCCGAGCTATGGGACGGGGAGGGGCGGCGCTACATCGACTTCGCCGCCGGCATCGCCGTGGTCAACACCGGCCATTGCAACGGCCGCGTGATCGACGCGGTCAAGGCGCAGCTCGACAGCTTCACCCACACCTGCCACCAGGTCGTGCCCTACGAGAACTATGTGCGGCTCGCCGAGCGCCTCAACGCGCTGGCGCCCGGCGATTTCGCCAAGAAGACGACCTTCGTGACGACCGGTGCCGAGGCGGTGGAAAACGCGGTGAAGATCGCCCGCGCCGCCACCGGACGCCCGGGCGTCATCGCCTTCGCCGGCGGCTTCCACGGCCGCACCTTCATGACGCTGACGCTGACCGGCAAGGTGGCGCCCTACAAGAACGGCATCGGCCCGATGATGGGCGAGGTCTATCACGTGCCGTTCCCCAATCCGGTGCACGGGGTCAGCGTCGAGGACACTTTTGCGGCCATCGACCGGCTGTTCAAGGCCGACATCGAGCCGGGCCGGGTGGCGGCGATCCTCTACGAGCCCGTGCAGGGCGAGGGCGGCTTCTACGAGGCGCCCGCCGAGCTGGTGAAGGGGCTTCGCGCGCTGTGCGACGAGCACGGCATCGTGCTCATCGCCGACGAAGTGCAGACCGGCTTCGGGCGCACCGGCCGGATGTTCGCCTCCGAGCGCTATGAGGCGGCGCCGGACCTCATCTCCATGGCCAAGGGCCTCGGCGGCGGCTTTCCGATCGCCGCGGTCACCGGTCGCGCCGACCTGATGGACGTGCCTGGTCCCGGCGGCCTCGGCGGCACCTTCGGCGGCAGCCCGATCGGCATCGCAGCGGCGCATGCGGTGCTCGACGAGATCGAGGAGAGGGGGCTCTGCCAGCGGGCCGAAGCGCTCGGCAAGCGGCTGAAGGACCAGCTGGTCGTCGTGCGCGAGAGCGTGCCGCAGATCGCCGACGTGCGCGGGCCGGGCTTCATGAACGCGGTGGAGTTCTGCGATCCGAAGACCGGCGAGCCCGACGCCCCGTTCACCAACGCCGTCCGCCTGAAGGCGCTCGAAAACGGCGTCATCCTTCTCACCTGCGGTGTCCACGGCAACGTCATCCGCTTCCTGTCGCCGCTGACCATCGAGGATGCGGTGTTCGACGAGGCGCTCGAGGTGATCGGGCAGGCCATTCTGGACTGCGCGACGGAGCGGACGGCATGATCCATTCCACGTCCCTCCGGCAGCGTCTTGCCGATGCGTCGTTGCTCTGCGACCGGGCGCTGGTCGGCGACGAATGGGTTTCCACCGACGCCGCCGGAGCCACTTTCGCTGTCACCAACCCCTCGACCGGAGAGGTGATCGCCGAGCTGCCGGACGTGCCGATCGAGGCGGTGCGCCAGGCCATCGCGGTCGCCGAAACGGCACAGAAGGCCTGGGCGGCGAAGACCGCCAAGGAGCGCGCGACCGTGCTGCGACGGCTCTACGATCTCATGGTCGAGAATGCCGACGATCTGGCCGCCATCCTGACCGCCGAGATGGGCAAGCCCTTTCCGGAGGCGCGGGGCGAGATCCTCTACGGCGCGTCCTTCGTCGAATGGTTCGCCGAAGAGGCCAAGCGCATCTACGGCGACACCATCCCCGGCCATCAGCCGGACAAGCGCATCATCGTCGTCAAGCAGCCGGTGGGCGTGGTCGGCGCCATCACGCCGTGGAACTTCCCGAACGCGATGATCGCCCGCAAGGTCGCACCGGCGCTCGCCGTGGGCTGCGCCATGGTCGCCCGGCCGGCGGCTCAGACGCCGCTCTCCATGCTGGCGCTGGCGGTGCTGGCCGAGCGCGCCGGCGTGCCGCGCGGCGTCTTCTCGGTGATCACCACGGCCAGCGGCTCGGCCTTCGGCAAGGAGCTCTGCACCAACGACACGGTGCGCAAGATCACCTTCACCGGCTCGACCGAAGTGGGGCGCATCCTGATGCGCCAGGGCGCCGACCAGATCAAGAAGTTCGGCCTGGAGCTCGGCGGCAACGCCCCCTTCATCGTCTTCGACGACGCCGACCTCGACGCGGCCGTCGAAGGGGCGATGATCTCCAAGTACCGCAATGCCGGCCAGACCTGCGTCTGCGCCAACCGTCTCTATGTCCAGGCCGGCGTCTACGACGCCTTTGCCGAGAAGCTGACGGCCAGGGTGGCGGCGTTGGAGGTGGGCGACGGCTTCGCCGACGGGGTGGCGATCGGACCGCTGATCGATGCCGCCGCGCTGGAAAAGGTGAAGGAGCATGTAGAGGACGCCGTGGCCAAGGGGGCGAGGGTGCTCACCGGCGGCCAGGCGGACGGGCAGGGCGGGCTGTTCTATCGCCCGACCGTGCTGGCCGGCGCGACACCCGCGATGAAGGTCGCCCGCGAGGAGACGTTCGGCCCGGTGGCGCCGCTCTTCAAGTTCGAGACGGTCGACGAGGTGGTCGCCATGGCGAACGACACCGAGTTCGGCCTCGCCTCCTACTTCTATGCCCGCGACCTGTCGCGCGTCTTCAGGGTGGCCGAGGCTCTGGACTACGGCATGGTGGGCATCAACACCGGGCTGATCTCCACCGAGGTCGCACCCTTCGGCGGCGTCAAGCAGTCGGGGCTGGGACGCGAGGGATCGAAATACGGCGCTGAGGACTATCTCGAAATCAAATATCTCTGCCTCGGCGGGATCTGAGGCAGCCCGAAACGAACAAGGCCCCGGCGCAGCCACGCCCCGGGGCCTTGTTCAGCTTGGCTCTCTCCTCGGCGGATGGGTCACCACGAGGGGAACAGATATTGCCGTCAGCTGCAGCCGCTGGTGGCGCCGCAGGTGTCGCACTTCAGGCAGGTGCCGTTGCGGACCATCGAGTAGTTGCCGCACTCCTCGCAGCTGTCGCCTGTATAGCCCTTCATCATGGCTTCCGCCCGGCGCTCCGCCTTGGCGCTGGCGGCGACGTTGTCGGTGTCCTTCTTGGTCGCCGGATAGGCCAGCGGCTGATCGAACAGGCCCTGCGCCGGGGAGGTGTCCTCGGTCGGCGCGGGATCCGACAGCGGCGCCTGCTCGTAGTCGCGCTTGAAGGCCGTGGCTCCTTGCGTGGTCGCGAGCGTCGGGCGCGTGCCGCCCACCGCCGAGGCCGTGGTCGAGGCAGGCCGGTTTGCCGCCACCGGCGCCGTGACCGGGGCAGCGGCTGGCTTGGAGCTGCGCGGCGCTACCTCGGCCGAACCGTGCGGCTCGCTGGTCACCAGGCGGAACTTGGCCGTCTGGCCGCGCACCATGCCGCTCGAGATCGGCAGGGGCGCGGGCTTGTCGCCCTTGACCCCGCGGCCGACGGTCGAGGCGCCGAAGTCCTCGGGCTGGACATGGGCGAGGTCGTGCCGTCCGAGATAGGAGACGGCGAGCTCGCGGAACACGTAGTCGAGGATCGACGTGGCGTTCTTGATCGCTTCGTTGCCCTGTACCATGCCTGCCGGTTCGAACCGGGTGAAGGTGAAGGCGTCGACATATTCCTCCAGCGGTACGCCGAACTGCAGGCCGAGCGAGATGGCGATGGCGAAGTTGTTCATCATCGCGCGGAAGGCGGCGCCCTCCTTGTGCATGTCGATGAAGATCTCGCCCAGACGGCCGTCGTCGAACTCGCCGGTCCTGAGATAGACCTTGTGGCCGCCGACGATCGCCTTCTGGGTGTAGCCCTTGCGCCGGTTCGGCAGCTTCTCGCGCTCGCGCACCACCTTTTCGACGATCCGCTCGACAATGCGCTCGGCCACCTGCGTCGCCTGCTCGGCGGCGGGCGCAGCCATCAGCGCGGCGGCGGTCTCTTCCACCAGATCCTCGTCGTCGTCCTCGTCGGCGATGAGCGAGGCGTTGAGCGGCTGGCTGAGCTTGGAGCCGTCGCGATAAAGCGCGTTCGCCTTGAGCGCCAGCTGCCACGACAGCTTGTAGGCCGAGTTGCAGTCCTCGACGGTGGCATCGTTCGGCATGTTGATGGTCTTGGAGATGGCGCCCGAGATGAAGGGTTGGCTCGCCGCCATCATGCGGATGTGGGATTCGACCGACAGATAGCGCTTGCCGATGCGCCCGCAGGGGCTGGCGCAGTCGAACACCGGATAATGTTCTTGCTTCAGGAAGGGCGCGCCTTCGAGCGTCATCGCACCGCAGACGTGGATGTTGGCCGCCTCGATGTCCTTGCGGGAAAAGCCGAGCGCCGGCAGCATCTCGAAGGCGAAATCGTTCAGCTGCTCGTCGGTGAGCCCCAGCTTCTCCTTGCAGAACTCCTCGCCGAGCGTCCACTTGTTGAAGGCGAACTTGATGTCGAAGGCCGACTTCAACGCCGCGTTGAGCGCCGCGACCTGCTCGTCACCGAAGCCCTTGGCCTTCAGCGCGCCGGGATTGATCGCCGGCGCCTGATCGAGATTGCCGTGACCGACGGCATAGGCCTCCATCTCGGCGATCTGGTTCTCCGCGTAGCCGAGTGCGCCCAGCGCCTCCGGCACGGCGCGGTTGATGATCTTGAAGTAGCCGCCGCCGGCGAGCTTCTTGAACTTCACCAGCGCGAAGTCGGGCTCGATGCCCGTGGTGTCGCAATCCATGACCAGGCCGATCGTGCCGGTGGGCGCGATCACCGAGACCTGGGCGTTGCGGTAGCCATGCTTGGCGCCGAGCTCGACCGCCTCGGTCCACGCCGCCTTCGCGCGGCCCGACAGGCGCTTGTCCTTCAGCGAGGGATGATCGAGCGGCACCGGATCGACCGACAGGCTCTCATAGCCGTTGGCGATGCCGTGCGCCGCGCGCGAGTGGTTGCGCATGACGCGAAGCATCGACTCGCCATTGCGCTCGTAGTCGGGGAAGGTGCCGAGATCGGCCGCCATTTCGGCCGAGGTGCGATAGGCGATGCCGGTCATCAGCGCGGACACCGCGCCGCAGATCGCGCGGCCCTCGGCCGAATCGTAGGGGATGCCGTCGGTCATCAAGAGGCCGCCGATATTGGCGAAGCCGAGGCCCAGCGTGCGGTAGTCGTAGGACAGGCGTGCGATCTCGCGGCTCGGGAACTGCGCCATCATCACCGAGATTTCCAGCACGATCGTCCACAGCCGCACGGCGTGCTCGAAGGCCGGCACGTCGAAGCGGCTCTTGCCGTCCTTCGTCACCTCGCGGAACTGCAGCAGGTTGAGCGACGCGAGATTGCACGCCGTGTCGTCCAGGAACATGTATTCCGAGCACGGATTGGACGCGCGGATCTCGCCGGCCGCCGGGCAGGTGTGCCAGTCGTTGATCGTCGTGTGGAACTGGATGCCCGGATCGGCGGACGCCCAGGCCGCATAGCCGATGCGCTCCCACAGCTCGCGCGCCTTCACCGTCTTGACCGGCTTGCCGGTGATGCGGGCCGTCAGCGTCCAGTCGCCGTCGGTCTCGACCGCGTTCAGGAACTCGTCGGTGACGCGCACCGAATTGTTGGAGTTCTGGCCGGCGACGGTGCGATAGGCCTCCGAATCCCAGTCGGTGTCATAGACCGGGAACTCGATCTCGGTGTAGCCCTGGCGCGCGAACTGGATGACGCGCTTGATGTAGTTCTCCGGAACCTGGGCCTTCTTGGCATCCTTCACCGCGCGCTTCAGCGCCGGGTTCTTCATCGGCTCGAAGCAGCTGCCGTCGGGGCCTTCGCAGTTGACGCAGGCCGACAGGATCGCCTTCAGGTGCTTGGAGATGGTCTTGGAGCCGGTCACCAGGGCGGCGACCTTCTCCTCCTCGCGCACCTTCCAGGAGATGTAGTCCTCGATATCGGGGTGATCGATGTCGACCACCACCATCTTGGCGGCCCGGCGCGTGGTGCCGCCCGACTTGATGGCGCCGGCCGCCCGGTCGCCGATCTTCAGGAAGCTCATCAGACCCGACGACTTGCCGCCGCCCGACAGGCGCTCGCCTTCGCCGCGCAGCGCCGAGAAGTTGGAGCCGGTGCCCGAGCCGTACTTGAACAGGCGCGCCTCGCGCACCCACAGATCCATGATGCCGCCCTCGTTGACGAGGTCGTCGGCGACCGACTGGATGAAGCAGGCGTGCGGCTGCGGGTGCTCATAGGCGGACGACGATGCCGTGAGCTGGCCGGTGAAGGGATCGACGTAGAAGTGGCCCTGGCCGGGGCCGTCGATTCCATAGGCCCAGTAGAGGCCGGTGTTGAACCATTGCGGCGAGTTCGGCGCCGCCTTCTGGGTCGCCAGCATATAGGCCAGCTCGTCGCAGAAGGCGCGAGCATCTTCCTCGGAGGCGAAATAGCCGCCCTTCCAGCCCCAATAGGTCCAGGTGCCGGCCAGCCGGTCGAAAACCTGGCGCGCATCGGTCTCTGAGCCGTAACGCTCGTCCTCGGGCAACTCGGCCAGCGCCTTCTCGTCGGCGACGGAGCGCCACAGCCAGGACGGCACGCTGGTCTCTTCGACTCGCTTCAGCCGCTTCGGCACGCCGGCCTTGCGGAAATATTTCTGCGCCAGGATGTCGCTCGCCACCTGGCTGAACTGCGAGGGAACGTCGATCCCCTCCAGTCGGAAGACGATCGAGCCGTCCGGGTTCTTGATCTCGCTCACCGCCTTGCGGAACGACAGGTCCGCATAGGCGTCGGGGCCTGCCTTGGTGTAACGGCGCTCGATCTTCAGTCCCATGGAATATGCCCCCGTGCTCGATTTTAGGGCGGTCCGCCGGCCGCCGCTGAGAGATGATCACCGTCACACCATCTTGTGTGACGCCGCGTGACTAGCACTACATATAGTGATTTTCACCGGTTAAGAAACCGTTACTCACAGCTTTGGGAATGGCTGGGGATTGTTGCCGCCCACCGTTGCCGGGATGCCGCATCGAACGGCACCGCGCTCCAAAAGCCAACTCTGAAGCAGCCTCTCGAGCGGCCGCGGAAGCAAGCTAGGGCGATTCAGCGGGCGGGTGCAAGCGCAAGATTTTCGCAGTGCGATTCACTCCCGGTTATCCAAGGCCTGGGGTGTGAATCGTGGGAATTGCATCGAGCTTTTTGCGCCCGAATCGGCGGTCGAAAGGCCGCCTGGCGATTCGTGGAAGGGGCGTGCCGGCATCGATGATGCGGGCGGAGTCGTCGGACGCCCATTTCACGGCGGCCCCTGGACGGGGCGAGCGTTATCCTCCGGTCGATCCGAAGGGGAATGGCGCCCCGGACACCGCAGAGCACTGGGACCGGACGCGGCTGCCGTGCGCGCACCGGGCCGGCCTGTGCTCGACCAGACGTCGGCAGTCGTTGCTCAGCCCTGCGTGTCCTTGCCGATCGGCGCCTGGAAGGAGAGGCCGAGATCCCATGGGAAGAAGATCCACGTGTCCTGGCTCACCTCGGTGATGAAGGTGTCGACCAGCGGGCGGCCCTTGGGCTTGGCATAGACGGTGGCGAAGTGCGCCTTGGGCAGCATGGCGCGCACGATGCCGGCAGTCTTGCCGGTGTCGGTGAGATCGTCGACGATCAGGATGCCTTCGCCTTCGTCGTCCATGAGGCTCGGCGAAATGTCCTTCAGGACCTTCAGTTCACCCTGTTCGGTGTATTCGTGATAGGAGGCCACGCACACGGTTTCGATCAGCCGGGTGCCGAGTTCGCGGGCGATGATGGCCGCGGGCACCAGGCCGCCGCGCGTGATGCAGACGATCGCCCGCCATTCCGGCCGCACGCCCGCCAGTCGCCAGGCCAAGGCGCGGGCATCACGATGAAACTGGTCCCAGGATACCGGGAAGGACTTCTCGAGGGTCGACATCGGTCTCTCCGTCTGGTCGAAGGATCGCCGCAAATAACGACTCGCGCTCGCCGGGGCAATCGGCGGCAAGCCACTCTGTCGCATCGAATTGCCGCAGGGTTAGCGCCCGGATTTTTCCCGGACCATCTCCTCGACCTCGATGCGCGCCGCCTCGAGCAGCGCCTCGTCGCGCGAGCGCAGCACGATCTCGGTCGAATAGCCCTGGCCGTCGTAGCGCGGATAGGAGCCGATCGCGACGGTCTCGTAATGCGATTGGATCTCACGCAGCGCGTCGCCGATATCGCCTTCACCGATGGAGCAGGGGACGCTGGCCGACAACACGGCCTGTCCCGTCGGCAGTGCCTGGAGCACGCCGTCGAGCATCGCCCGGAAGACCTCCGGTATACCGGCCATGACGAAGACGTTGTCGACGCGGAAGCCGGGCGCGACCGAAACCGGGTTGTCGATCAGTTCGGCGCCGTCGGGCGTGCGCGCCATGCGCTGGCGCGCTTCGGTGAACTCCACGCCGCGGCCTTGGTAATAGGTGGCAAGCTGTGCATGGGCTTCCGGATGCGGCCCGATCGGCAATGCGAAGGCGGCGGCCACCGCATCGGCGGTCACGTCGTCGTGAGTGGGGCCGATGCCGCCCGAGGTGAAAACGAAGTCGTAGTTGCGGCGCAGCGTGTTGAGCGTGATCGAGATCATCGACGGTTCGTCGCCGACGATGCGCACCTCCTTCAGGTCGATCCCGGCCATGGTCAGCATCTCGGCGAGCGTGCCGACGTTCTTGTCCTTGGTGCGGCCGGACAGGATTTCGTCGCCGATCACCAGCATGGCGGCGGTGAAGCTGGGCTGGTGCGACATGCATGTTCTCCGGTGCGACTCGGGACCGTGAAACAAAAGAATCGGACTCGGTCGCAGAAAAGCAAGGCGGCCTCCGCCGTTCGAAGGCAGTGAACGGTCTGTCCTATCGTTTATGGCGATGAAGGCTCGGCCTTCGGGCCTATGTTCCCGCTCAACGGGCCGGCGGCAGGCCGAGACGAGATGCGTCGAACGACGGCCTCGAACGTCAATGGATCAACCAGCGCAGGGGAATCGAATGGCCAAGGTACTTGTTCTCTATTATTCCAGCTATGGGCATATCGAGACGATGGCGAAGGCCGTTGCCGAAGGCGCGACCGGCGCCGGAGCGACGGTCGACATCAAGCGGGTTCCGGAAACCGCACCGGCCGAGGTCGTGCAGGCCGCCGGCTTCAAGACCGACCACGACTATCCCGAGGCGCAGCCGGACGACCTGAAGGCCTACGACGCCATCGTCATCGGCGTGCCGACCCGCTACGGCAACATGGCCTCGCAGATGCAGGCCTTCTGGGACCGCACCGGGCCGCTCTGGGCGACGGGCGCGCTGGTCGGCAAGATCGGCGGCGCCTTCACCTCGACGGCGACGCAGCACGGCGGCAACGAGACCACGCTGTTCGGCGCCATTCGTGTCCTGCTGCACCACGGTCTTTTGATCGCCGGTTTGCCCTATGCGTTTCAGGGCCAGATGCGCCTCGACGAAATTGTCGGCGGCTCGCCCTATGGCGCGTCGACCATCGCCGGCGGCGACGGCTCGCGCATGCCGAGCGACACGGAGCTGGACGGAGCCCGCTTCCTGGGCAATCGAATCGCCGAAGTCGCCGCCAAGCTGACGGCATAGGCCGCCGCGACGGCGTCGCTTCGGCATGGAAAAGGCCGCACCGTGCGCCGGTGCGGCCTTTCTCATTCAACGTTCTGCCGTCAGTGGGCGGCGGCGATGCCGGCGATGACGCCGCTGGCAATCGAAATCAGAAGATAGTTTCCGTCGACGCGGACCCACTCCTGGCCGCGGCTCGGCGCGTGGAGATGGTAGCGCTTGTAGTCGACCACCTGGCGCTTGCCCTTGTAGTGGGCTCCCTTCCGCCAGGAGGCGTGCTGGGTCTGCTTGGACTGATGCTGGATCGGCTTCTTCTGGACCTCGTGCTGGCTGGCCGGCGCGCGGGTCTGGGCGGAGGCCTCGCCGGTGGTGGCGAGCGGCGCCACGAGAAGCGCCAGGGCGAGGGCGGAGAGAGCAAGCTTTTTCATCGTTCGGTTCCTTCTCATCGACGCCGGTCTTTGCCGGCTGATGAAAGGCATCCTGGCGTTTGGGCGATGAACCGAAGATGAGTGTGGAATTACAAAATCGTAAGGCAGGCTTAAAGCGACGCCGCATCGCGATGGCCGGCTGTCAGGCGCGTCCAGAGCAGAGTGAAATCTGGGCCGGATGACGGTCGGCGACATCGCGCAAATGAAGAATGGTGCGGGCGGCGGGACTCGAACCCGCACGGGACGAAGCCCGAGGGATTTTAAGTCCCTTGCGTCTACCATTCCGCCACGCCCGCTCGGTTCGAGGAGTGACGGCTTTCGGCGCGAAGGTCAACGGCCGGCGCGCGATATATAAAGCGTCCGGCCATCCGGCCGGTGCTGCGGGGCAGACGCCTGTCGGCACCCGTTTCCGACGATCCTCTATTCGGCCGGGGATGGGCCGCCGCGCGAGGTCTCGGCGATCGCCTCGTGGTGCCGGATGACTTCCTTGATGATGAAGTTCAGAAACTTTTCGGCGAACTCCGGGTCGAGCTTCGCCGAGACGGCCAGTTGCCGCAGCCGCGCCACCTGCCGCGCTTCGCGATCCGGATCGGCCGCCGGCAACTCGTGGGTGGCCTTGAACACGCCCACCTTCTGGGTGCAGCGGAACCGCTCGGCGAGCATGTGGATCAGCGCGGCGTCGATGTTGTCGATGCTGTCGCGCAGGTCGTGCAGCTCGGAGAGCGCGGCTCGGGTGTCCTCGGTCATCGGGAGTCCCTTCATCGTTCGCGGAGCCCAGGGGCGACGCCGCCGTAACCCGAAGGCCGTTGCGGCGCTGCGTGGCGGCGGCGATACCCTGCTATGGCCGGCATGTCCACAGCGGGGACACTGGTCGACGTAATGCGACGGGGCGGAGAGGCTGGCGGGGTCGTCGTCGGCGCGCCATGGCCGCCTGGATGTTGACAGCAGCCGAATTGTCGCGATGAGGTGGCCGGCACGGGGTCGTTGCGCGGTGGGAGGCTTTGCGCCAGCTGCTCCGGCCAGGCGGCCGGTCCGGCTGTCCTGGTCTCGTATTCAACCGATGCCGCCGAGGTCCCGCATGGCTCCGTCCACCCCGTTTCCCCCCTTCGAAGCCGTCGCGCCCGATCTGGTGGACGTCGCCATGGGCCGCGCGCCGGCCGACTTGGTCGTGAGAAACGGCCGCTGGCTGAACGTGCACTCGGGCGAGGTCATCGCCGGCACGGATATCGCGGTCAAGGCCGGGCGCTTCGCCTATTGCGGGCCGGATGCCGGCCACTGCATCGGCGAGGCGACGACGGTCGTCGACGCCGATGGGCGCTACCTCGTTCCCGGCCTGTGCGATGCGCACATGCATGTCGAAAGCGGCATGGTGACGGTCACCGAATTCTGCCGCGCGGTGATCCCGCACGGAACCACGTCCATGTTCATCGATCCGCACGAGATCGCCAACGTGCTGGGGCTTGCCGGCGTCAAGCTGATGCACGACGAAGCCCTGGTGCAGCCGACCAATGTATGGGTGCAGATGCCGTCCTGCGTGCCCTCGGCACCGGGGCTGGAGGAGGGCGGCGCGGTGCTCGGGCCGGCCGAAGTCGCCGAGGCGATGGCCTGGCCGGCGATCATCGGGCTGGGCGAGGTGATGAATTTTCCGGGTGTGGCCGGCAACGATCCGACCATGGCCGGCGAGATCGCCGCGACGCGCGCGGCGGGGCGCACCGTGGGCGGGCATTATGCGTCACCGGACCTCGGCCGCGCCTTTCATGGCTATGTCGCCGGCGGGCCGGAGGACGACCACGAGGGCACCCGCATGGAAGACGCGGCGGCGCGGGTGCGCCAGGGCATGAAGGCCATGCTCAGACTCGGCTCGGCCTGGTACGACGTTGCCTCGCAGGTGCGGGCGATCACCGAAATGGGGCTCGACTCGCGCCATTTCATCCTGTGCACCGACGACAGCCATTCCGGCACGCTGGTGCGCGACGGTCATATGAACCGCGTCGTGCGCCATGCCATCCAGCAGGGACTGAAGCCGGTCACCGCCATCCAGATGGCGACGATCAACACCGCCGAGCATTTCAAGCTGGAACGCGAGATCGGCTCGATCACCCCGGGCCGGCGCGCCGACTTCCTGCTGGTCTCCAACCTCGCGGACCTGACGATCGACGAGGTCTACGGGCGTGGCGTCAAGCTGGCCGAGGCGGGAGGTCTGGTGGCCGACATGCCGGCGCACGGCTATCCGGCGGACGCCAAGGACACCGTCAAGCTCGGTCGCAGGATCACGCCGTCCGATTTCACCGTGCCGGCGCCCGAAGAAGCCGGCGACCGCGTCAAGGTCCGCGTGATCGGCGTCGTGGAGAACCAGGCGCCGACGCGGGCGCTGACCGCCGACCTCGGCGTCAAGGAGGGGCTGGTCGGCATCGATCGCGACAACGACGTCTGCCGCATCGCCCTCGTCGAGCGGCATCGCGGCACCGGCGCGGTCACCAACGGCTATGTCTCGGGTTTCGGCTACAAGGGACGCTGCGCCATGGCCTCGACGGTGGCCCACGATTCTCACCACATGATCGTCGTCGGCACCTGCCGCGGGCAGATGGCGAAGGCCGCCAACCGCTTGGCCGAGGTCGGCGGCGGCGTGGTGTTCTTTGCCGAGGGCGAGGAGAAGGCGCTGATCGAGATGCCGATCGCCGGGCTGATGTCGGACGAGCGTTCCGAAGTCGTCGCCGAAAAGGCCGACCGGCTGATCGCCGCCATGCGCGAGGCCGGCTGCACGCTCAACAACGCCTATATGCAGCACTCGCTGCTGGCTCTGGTGGTCATCCCCTCGCTCAGGATCTCCGACAAGGGCCTGGTCGACGTCGACCGGTTCGAACTGGTCGACGTCTTCGTCTGAGGCTTACCTCGCGGGATGAGCCGTTCAGTAGGGCGAGCCGTCCTTGTGCGTGAACGTCCATGTGCCGTCGACCGAGACCGCCATCAGATCGTCGTTCGGATAGCTGCATTCGTCGCCCGGCGTGCGGTCGCCGATTTCCAGGTAGACGCAGGGGCTGTCCGCGCGGTTGTGCAGGTGATGGGCGGTGCCCCCCGCGGGAAAGCCCGACACCATGCCCGGCGACAGCACGAATTCGCCCTCGTCTGTCACCAGCGTCGGCGTGCCTTCCAGAATGTAGATGAACTCGTCCTGTCGCGAATGGCGGTGATGGATCGACGACAGACCGCCCGGCTCCATCGTGGTGAGGTTCACGCCGAAGTTCTTCAGGCCGAAAAGGTCGCCGAGCGGCTGCTTCCGGCGGCCTGCCACCGTGCTGTAGAAGGGCTCAGGATAGTTGCTGGGCTTGGTGCGCGCCGGAGCGTCGGCGGCGCGAAGAGGGCGCGTCATGGTCTGTTCTCCCGACAGAAGAGTGCAGGCCAGCATAGCAGGTGAAGGGCGGCCTGCGCCAAATTCCACCTTTACAAATCGACCGATCTGGGTCAGGGCATCCTCCAGGTGCAACGAAGCAACAGGAAGGAGGCTGCCGATGATCGCGACGTCATCGATTCGTGGAGCGATCCTTCCGATTATCGGCGCCGGCGTCATCGTCGAAGTCTCGTCCGATCTGGGCAAGACCCGATAACGACCGGCGCCGCACCACGGTCCCGTTCGGGCTGTGCCGGCACTCTTCGATTTTCGAGACGCCCGTAGAGGGCCTCAACAAGAACGGCGGTCCGTCGGCCCGACAGACCCGTTGACGGCATCCGGTGCCGGCCGCCCAGAAACGACCTGACGAACCCATGTCCCAATCCGAATTTTCGCTTCGTGTCAGCAACGCGGAGAAGGCGTTGCGCGAACTCTTTCCCGAGACGCCGCTGCAGCTCAACGAGTACCTGTCGAACCGCTTCGGCGCCCGCGTCTTCCTGAAGCGCGAAGACCTGACGCCGGTGCGTTCCTACAAGATCCGCGGCGCCTTCAACTTCATGCGCAAGCGTCTCGCCGAGGGCGGCGAAGCCACCGCCTTCTGCTGCGCCTCCGCCGGCAACCACGCCCAGGGCTTCGCCTTCGCCTGTCGCCATTTCGGCGTCAACGGCCGGGTGTTCATGCCGGTGACGACGCCCCAGCAGAAGATCGACAAGACGCGCGTCTTCGGCGGCGGCGCCGTCGAAATCGTGCTGGTCGGCGACTTCTTCGACGACTGCTACCAGGCGGCCAAAGACTACGCGCAGGCCTCGGGCGCCGAGATGGTGCCGCCCTTCGACCACGAGGACATCATCGAGGGCCAGGCCAGCGTCGCGCTGGAGATCGACCGGCAACTCGGCTACGAGCGGCCCGACATCATCGTCCTGCCGGTCGGCGGCGGGGGGCTTTCCTCGGGCGTGACGCGGCTCGTCACTGATGGATCGCGACCGGCGCCGACACTACGCTTCGTCGAGCCAGCCGGCGCGCCGAGCTTGCGCACCAGCCTCGAGCGCGGCGAGCTTACGCGGCTGCCGGCGATCGACGGTTTCGTCGACGGCGCGGCGGTAGCCGAAATCGGCCGCATCCCCTACGAGACCCTGTCGCGCTTCAAGCCGGACGACGTGATCCTGGTGCCGGAAGGCCGGCTTTGCATGACGATGCTCGAGATCCTCAACATCGAGGGGATCGTGCTGGAGCCGGCCGGAGCGCTGGCGGTCGATGCGCTGCACAGCCTCAGCGACGAGGTGAAGGGCAAGACCGTGGTGCTCGTCACCTCCGGCGGCAATTTCGACTTCGAACGTCTGCCGGACGTCAAGGAGCGGGCCCTGCGCTTCGAAGGACTGAAGAAGTACTTCATCCTGCGGCTGCCCCAGCGCCCCGGCGCGCTGAAGGACTTCTTGCAGCTGCTGGGGCCCGAGGACGACATCGCCCGCTTCGAATATCTGAAGAAGTCGGCGCGCGACTTCGGCTCGATCCTGCTCGGCATCGAGACGACGGCGCCGGAGAATTTTCCGGCGCTGCTGGCGCGGCTCGACGCCGACGGGTTCGTCTACCAGGACATCACCAACGACCAGATCGTCGCAGACCTGCTGATCTGAGCGGCCCCGGCACCGGCGGCGTCAGGTTTCGGTATCGTATCCTGCAACGCCGCTGTCGAGGAGTTGGCGGAGCCGCAAAAGGCCGGCGCTGACGTCGTCGCGCCGGCTGGACGAGAAGCCGATGCGCACGCGGTGGTAGCTGCGGTCCAGGCGCGCCGCCTTGTACTCGTCTTCGTCGTCGATGAGGATGTCCTGCTGCAGGGCAGCGTTTTTGAACGTGCCCGAAAGCCAGGCCTCCGGCAGCTTCAGCCAGAGGAAGGGGACTGAGGGGCGCGAGGCGAAATCGTGGCCGCTCAGCGCCTCGCGGGCCACGGCTTCGCGGGCCGCGATCTCGCTCAGGCTGCGTCGGCGGACGTCGCTGGCGGCGCCGGAAAGAACCAGGCGCGCGCCTGCTTCGGCCAGCACGAAGGACAGGCCGCCGGTCACCATCTTGTGGGTGATTCTCAGGCGCGGAGCGAGTTGCGGCGGGCACGCGATCCAGCCCGCGCGCACGCCGGCAGCGACGGCCTTGGACAGGCTGGAGACGACGAAGGTGCGTTCCGGCGCGAGCGAGGCCAGCATCGGCGCATCGTCCGCCGTCATGCTTCCATAGATGTCGTCCTCGATCAGCCAGACGTCATGCCGGCGTGCGATCTCGGCGATGGCGCTTCGGCGGCCCTCCGACATGACCGCCAGGGTCGGGTTGTGCATGCCCGGCATGAGGAAGGCGAGCTTCGGCTTTTCGCGCACACA
The DNA here is from genome assembly GCF_036541425.1 of Consotaella aegiceratis. Lineage (NCBI taxonomy): Bacteria > Pseudomonadati > Pseudomonadota > Alphaproteobacteria > Hyphomicrobiales > Aurantimonadaceae > Consotaella > Consotaella aegiceratis. The sequence continues at coordinate 894 of NZ_JAZHFT010000051.1, read as the reverse complement.
CACCCGCTCGAAATCGTCCGGAACGATCCCTTCGCCGTCGATGTCGGCGGTCACGATCGAGCGGCCGGTCAGGCGGACGCTGCGGCAGAGCTGGCTGTAGGTGAGAGCCTCGAAGACGATTCCGTCTCCCGGCGCCGTCATGGCCGCGACGACCGACAGCGCGGCGGCGTGAGCGCCGAGCGTCGGCACAATCTCCTCGGGTGACGGCGCCCAACCGTTGCGCGCCAGCCACCGCACACCCGCCTCGAGCCAGTCGGCCGGATGCGTCCTGGAATAGCTGGCGATGCTCAGCGGATGGTCGCGAGCGACGGAAGCGAAAACCTCGCCCACCAGCGCGCCTTGCCCGACATCGGGAGCGGCCGTCGTATCGAACCGCAGCTTGTCGGCGGGGGCTTCGTGCGAGCGGGTTCCGCCGAGTTCCAGCGGCAGAGGCTCGCTCGCGTGGTTGCCCCCAACGGGTTGGGGCCGGCCGAGAACGTAAGTGCCGCGGCCGACTTCGCCGCTGACCAGCCCGCGCTCCCGAAGAAGCGCATAGGCCCGGCCGACCGTGCCGATCGTCACCCCGAGATCGTAGGCCAGGTTGCGCTGCGGGGGCAGCTTGGCGCCCGGCTCCAGCGTTCCGTCGCTCATGGCCGCGACGATGCCGTCAGCCAGGCGGACGTAATAGGGGCCGTCGCCGTCAGCGGGATGCAGGCTCGAAATTGTCACGGTATCAATTTCCGTATTGCAGCACTTCTTAGGATTAATATATCGATTGTCAGGGTATTATACCGCTGAGCCTATGAAGTGACCGCCTTGATCCAGGGATAGTTGCAGAGCGAGATGATGCGCTCAAGATTTTCGGTGGCGCGGTTCCAGGCTTGGCAGCAGGCGTCGATGATGGCGGCCTGATCG
>NZ_JAZHFT010000050.1:0-30119 GCF_036541425.1 Consotaella aegiceratis | reverse complement strand
GTCGGGCTCCTTGTTGAAGAAGCCCGTCATGCTCTGCCCCTGCCGCACGACGCTCAATGCAGGCGCGACTTCGGCCTGTCTCCTCTAACCTCAACCGCGGGTGCCCTCCCGCGCAGCGGGTTCGTTCTCCGGCCCACTTGGGGCTTAGGAGGCGTCGGAGCAGCTCGCTACAGTGCTCTGCTGATTGCTTTCGTCAACGCGGTTCTTCGGCGATTTTCGCGCCCGAGATAAACCACCCGCGTGTTCCAGGATATCGACTATCTCGCCGGCCACGCGGTCCGCGGCCAGCCTCAGTGCTTCGTCGATGTGGACATAGCGTTGCGTGACACCGCGAGCGGAATGGCCGAGAAGCGCTGCGATGGTTAGTTCGGAAAAGCCGAGATCGCCGGCCACGCTGGCGAAGGTGTGGCGAAGCGTATGTGGGGTCACATCGGCAAGCCCAGCCCTTTTGCAAACGCGATCGAGAACCCGCACCACGCCGATAAAATGGCCATCGCCCCAATCCGCGGGGAAGAAGAACGACGACTGGGTCTTTGGCTGGTTGCGAAGAAGATCGACGGCCGCCGTGCCGATCACGCGGACCTGAGCGCCGCTCTTGGTTTCCGGGAAATGGATCGCGCCTTCTTCCTCATCGAGCCAAGCTCGCTGCAGCCCCAGCCCCTCCATGCGCCGGAAGCCGGTGAGCAGAAGAAAGCGGATCGCCGCAAGTCCCGTCGGATGCTCTCCACCCTCAGCCGCCACACCAAGCGCTTTGCCCAGCCGCTCGATCTCGCTCCGGCTGAGCCGGCGATCCCGCGGAGAGCCCGCCAGTCGACGGACTCCCTTCGCAGGATTGATGTCGATCTTCCCGAGGCGCACCGCATGTTCGAAAATGGAGTGGAGCGTCGAAATCGTGCGCGCAGCGACGCCATCGCCGCCGGTCGTGGCACCGCCTCGACCTCCAACGCGGGGCTTTGACGTCTTGCCGGCGGCAATATCGGCCTGCATCGCTTCGATATCGCCGAGCTTCAGCGAACTGACCCGCTTTCGCCCCAACAGCGGCTTGATGTGAACTTCAATCCGGCTCTTGTCCATTGCCAGCGTGGACGCCTTGATCGGACGTCGACGCCGCCCGAGGATCCGTCCCGCCTCTGCTTCGGCAAGATACCAGTCACAAACCTCGGCGACCGTCTGCTGTCCGGCGGCAATTGCTTCCTCGGCGACAGGATCGGTTCCCTTTGAGACGAGGACCAGCTTTTCGCGCGCGAGAACGCGAGCCTCCTCCACTGTCATCAGACCATAGCGGCCGATGACGGATCGGCGGTTCCTGCCTTCGGACGTTCGGTACTGGATGACGAAGCTCTTGAGCCCTGATGGCATCACCTGCACGCCAAAGCCGCGCAGGTCGCGATCCCAGAGGAATTTCTCCCGAACCTTGACCCCAACCTTGGAAGGTTCTGGAGCCTTAAGAGCGTCCACGACTCGCTTCGTCAGCTTTTCCGGTGCCATGACAGCAGCTTGCTCAATATCTGCTTAGATTCATCCGATCATACCCCGATCGAAGCAGAATCCAAGCACTTTTGGGAAAGTCAGCGGCTACCATGGCGAGGATTTAACGGCGCGCTCGTCTCCGTAAGTCATTGTATTATTGCATGTTATCGCACTGCGTCGCAAACGCGGATATGGTGGCGAATGTGTGCCGGCGACCTTGCCAAGGTTGGGGTCGTGGGTTCGAATCCCATCGCCCGCTCCAAACTTTTCTTATAATCAATGCCTTGCATCATTCTGGGCGATGTTCTGCTGCTTTGAATCGGTGCCGAGCACGACATTCAATTCAGATTCGGAGCAGTCGGAAGAACGTCGCCGGATAGCGAGGCATCTTCGGCGCATTCATTCAAAGTGAAGCGGCCAAACGGTGCCGGTCAGGTGCTCCTGCAAAAATCGGGAAAGCGGCGCCTATGCCTCAGGTCGTATGGCGGCGAACAGAGAAACAGCGGGCGCCGGACCAGATCTGGCCGTGATCGCCCCTGTGCGCGGCGCGTACGGGGCTGACGGTCAGAGCTCCACACGTTTATGGGCGGGCAAAGCCTGATCTCCCCGAGACGTTCGACATCGAACCGGCGCCTTGACGGCTCGTCCGACATCGCTCGGTTGGCCGTCGATATAATGTCTGGTCTCGAGAAGACGCCCTCCCCTCAGCCTGCAAGTGGGAGATCTTGCCATCGGGAGTTTGGTCGCGGAGCTGGGCCTTGACGCTGCCGTAACAGCCACTTTCCCTCAAGGCACTGACGCAGGGTTGGCAGCGGCACTATGCGCCGCATGATTTCGGCCAGGGCATCGTCGGTTTCCTATCATGGCGGCACGATCGACCGCCGAGAACCCTTAAGTATTTTTGATAGAAAATTAGTATTTTATATTATTGTTGGATGTATATCTGTTATTCATCCGATACATAAGCATATATTGAAAGGGAATTAGCCTATTCCAAGGTTTCATCCTAGAACCGCTTCGGAGAAAGGGGCGATCGGGACCTTAGGGCCATGGTGGTGCGCAGGCGGGACGAAGGGGCCGGGTCTCTGAACCTTCGATCCCTGCAGCTTGCCGAACGCTTGAACGCCGTCGATGGCTGCCGCGCCGTATCGCCGCTCGTCGATCCTCATCGATGGGTTGCGCTGGCCGCCGATGGAGCCGCCCGAACGTCGTTCGATGCCCCTTCCAGGCGATCCCATGATGGATCGCGGTCATGGTTCGCAGGGGAGAAGTTTCATCATGAGCGCAAATGACAAGCCGACGTTGGAAGGACGCCGGAATTTCTTGAAGGGATCGGCCGTCGTCGGTTTGGCCGGCATCGCCGCGCCGATCGGCGCCTCGACGGTGGCACGGGCCGGAACCGGCCCCTCCACCCTGGTGCCGGCCGACGAGGCGACGGACTGCACGCCGGACTTCCTGAAGGCGCCCGATCCGATCCCGGACAGCCAGATCACCAAGACGGTGACGGCCGATGTCGTCGTCATCGGCTCAGCACTGAGCGGGCTCAGCGCTACGCGCTCCGCCCTCGAGGCCGGAGCAACCGTCGCGGTGATCGAAAAATCCGGCGACATCGTCTATCGCAGCGGCGACGTGGGGGTTCTCGACACCGAGATCTCCCGCAACGCCGGGATCAAGATCGACAAGGCGAAGATCGTCACCGACATCCAGGACTATTACGGCTATCGCACGAACGGCAATCTATGGCGGTTGTGGGCCGAAAACAGCGGCGCCGCCTTGGAATGGTGGCTCGGCGCCGTGCCGGACTGGCAACTCGTCGACGAGACCTTCATTCTACCGACGCACGACACCGACAAGACCTATATCCGCCTACCGCACTGGCCGCATCCGGCAGCCTTCGACGAGAGCAAGGAACACTACAAGACCTATCCGACGGTCCATCAGTTCCTGCCCGACATGGGTAACGCGCTGCGTGCGGTCTACAACAAATGCGTGGAGCTGGGCGCGCAGTTCAGCTTCGCCACCTGGGCTCGCCAACTCATCCGGCCCGGCAACGAAGGCCGCGTCCAGGGCGTCATCGCGCAGGATATCGACGGCAACTACATCAAGTTCCTCGCCAACAAGAGCGTCATTCTGTGCACCGGCGACTATGCCGGCGACCCCGACATGCTCAAGTATTACAGCGCGGAGATCGCCGACATCTACAAGTTCAGCCTGTATCCAAACAAGGACGCCGCCGGCAAAACCTGCCACACCGGCGACGGGCAGAAGATGGGCATGTGGGTCGGCGGCGTCATGGAACGCGGCCCGCACGCCCCGGTAACCCACACCATGGGCGGCCCGTTGGGCGACGATGCCTTCCTGCTCGTCAATGCCAATGGCGAGCGGTTCATGAACGAGGACGTCGACGGCCAGCGCTGGACCAATTCCTTCGAGCGGCAGCCGAAGGCGCTGGCCTTCCAGATCTTCGACGACAATTGGCGCGATCAGCTCGGCGCCCAGGGCATCAGCCACGGCATGCGCAACAAGCTCGCCGATCAGATCGAAGAAGGCAACATGAGCGCCGGCAAGTCGTCCTACATCACGGAAGACATGGTGCGCGATCAGGCCAAGATCTGCGACACGCTGGAAGATCTGGCCGAGGAGCTCGATCTGCCGGTGGAAGCCTTCGTGGCCACGGTCAAGCGCTACAACGAGATGGCCAAGGCGGGTGAAGACACCGACTTCTTCAAGCGCGCCGACCGCCTGTTCCCGATCGAAAAAGCCCCCTTCTACGGCGGCAAGGCGCAGCCGATGCTGCTGGTAGTCATGGGCGGTCTTCGCTCGAACGCCAAATTCGAGGTCCTGGACATCGACTTCAACCCGATCCCGGGTCTCTATGCGGCGGGCAACGCCCAGGGTGGCCGGTTCGCGGTCGATTATTCGGTCGTTGCCCCCGGCGTCAGCCACGGCACCGCACTGACCTTCGGCCGTCTGGCCGGCCAGCAGGCGGCCAAAGGCTGAGGCACTACCGCTTCACAGGACACGCCCCCCATGAAAGCGGAGCCGATCCGAACCCGGCTTCGCCCTTCATCTCAAGGCTTGGACCGCCCGCAGTCCATGAAGGCGTGAACAGCATCCCGCAGTCCGTCCGATCATCTGTTTTCCGATCGCCCGACCTTTTCGATCGGAGCCGGCCGAAGCAGTCCGATGCTTCCAGACAATAACGAGAAGAGGTTTGCATGAGATCTTCCTTGAGGATCGCCCTGCATGGTCTGGTCATGGCTTTTTGTGCCGGCCTGACGCTTGCGGTCGCCTCGGCTGCGGACGTGAGCAAGCCCGTGCCCAAGCCGGACGTGAAGGGCACGGACTGCGCCGGGTGTCATGACGAACCGATGCTGCCGGCCGATCACCGCGACATCACCCAGAACAAGCTGATCCACTGCCAGGTCTGCCATGCAAAGCAGGAAGTGAAGCCCATCGAAGGCAATCTGCCGCTGATGCATGCACATCTTCTGGCTCGCGAGACATGCGTCTCCTGCCACGACGACCCGCAAAATCCGAAAAAGGTCAAGGCATCGAAGTGCATCACCTGCCACGATCCGGCGAAGGTGGCCAAGCTCACGGCCGACGTGAAGCCGACAAACCCGCACGATCCGCCGCATGAGGGCATGAGCGCGGACTGCACCGAATGCCATCACTCGCACAAGAAATCGCAGAACTACTGCAAGGACTGCCACGACTTCGATTTCGTCGTGCCATGACGCACAGCCCTCTCCTCGCAGTAACGCCACCGCTCGTTTCACCTCCGCCAAGCCCGGGCAGGCAGGTGCCGGTGTCATAACCGCACTGCCAGGCGGGGCTCCTGCACCCCCTGAAAGGAGAAATCCGTTGACCTCCGATATGCTGCAACCGTCGCGAAGAGCCTTCCTGGGAGGTGTGAGCGTTGCCGCCGCCGCGGTGGCCGGCGGAAGCGTCCTGACCAGCGGGGCGTTGGCGTCACGGACGGCTCGGGCGGCCGGCCTGGACGATGAACCCGCGACCCAGGCGGACGAGACCATCGACACCCAGGTCGTTGTCGTGGGCTCGGGCCTCGGCGGCCTCTCGGCGGCCATCACGGCGATCGAGGAAGGCGCGGAAAAGGTCGTCCTTCTGGAAAAGAAGCGCACCTATGGCGGCGGCACGAACTTTGCCGAAGTCTTCATCGGCCCGGACGCCACCGAAGCCGAGGCGCGCCAAAGGGCAGTGGAATTCCAGAAGGCGTCCAACTACGTCGCCGATCCGCTGCTGCACTATACGATGGCGATCGAGCAGAAGGCGAACTCGGCCTGGCTGTTCGACAAGCACGGCGTGAAAACCTTCATCGGCGAGGGCAGCGGGCTCACCTTCTACGAAGGAGGCAGCGGCATGTCCTGCATTCGCACCCTTCTGCCGCAGGCCGAGGCGCTCGGCGTGGAGCTGCGGCCGAGCACGCAGGCGATCTCTCTGCTGATGGCCGACCCCTATACCTGCACCGGCCTGCGCGCCAGGACCGACGACGGAAAAGTCATCGACTTCAACGCCAAGGGCGTCATCCTGGCGACCGGCGGTATGAGCACCAACAAGGAGCTGCTGGCGCAATACACCAGCATCGACCTTGAGAAGGTGGTCATCGACGGCCCGCCGACGGGCCAGGACGGCGACGGGCATGTGATGGTCGAAGCGACCGCCCATGGCCGGTCGACCCATCTTTGCGTCTCGTCGCTGTTCCTCAACGTGAAGGGGTTTGCCTTCAATTCTCCGCTGGGCGCCTGCGCGGGAATGCAGCCCACCAATCTGTGGGTCAACCAGGACGGGGTGCGGTTCGCCGACGAGAGCATCGTGCGCGAGACGGCACCTTGCAACAAGGTCGTCGAAATTCAGGGCAACGTCTTCTCGATCATGGATCAGAACGGCTTCGACCGCTACGCGGCGGGCGGTGCCCAGACCCACTATACCGGCTTTGCCGACAAGCTGGTCGGCCAGCCCATTCCGGGCCTCGCCGCCGACTTCGCCAAATACCAGGACCTGCCGGACGTCTTCAAGGCCGAGACCTTAGAAGGCCTCGCCCAGAAGATGGGAATAGACGCCGCCGCCCTTCAAGCGACCGTCGAGCGGTATAACGGCTTTGCCGAGACCGGCACGGATGAGGAATGGGGCAAGGACGCCTCGAACATCTGGCCGATCGCCGCAGGCCCGTTTTACGGGTTCCGGCTGTCGTCCGGCATGCCCAATACCAATGGCGGCGTCAGGATCAACACCAACGCCCAGGTCGTCGACGCCCGTTACAAGATCATTGCAGGCCTCTATGCCACCGGCATCTTGACCAGCGGATGGGTTGGCGAAACCTATCTGACGGGCACCTGCCAGCCGGTTGCGCTATGGGGCGGACGCAAGGCGGCCAAACACATCGTCGCCAATCGCCTGTGACGCCGAATTCGTTGATCGGCGTCTCGAAGTAAAGGCGCCGATCAACGAGGCCGCATGTCGCTCGACGGGTCCGCCGCGAACGCGGCGATCCCGCGCGACCGCGGCAGACCGGAAATCGGCGGCCGACCGAACGTCTTGGCGCCCCAATCTCTATGCGCAGAGAACTCCTTGAACTCCTTCAGGAACGTGCCGATGCAGGGGTTCCTGTTGTTGGCTCCCCAGACGAGTTCGACATTGTACTGGCAGTCCTCCTCCGCAACCGCCAACAGCACCGCGTTCGGGCCGAGCAGATCCCGTCGATGCATCGGCAGCACCACGACCGCGTTGTCCTGCAGTTCGAGGGTGAAGCAGCAGGTCGACAGATTGGCGCACTCGATGGTCGGTTTGTAGCCCAAGCCATGTCGCTCCAGGAAATGGGCGTTGCACTCGCCGGCAAGAGGCGCCGACCGCCGATTGACCCCGATGAGCGGCCAGTTGGCCACTTCCCGGATCGAGATGGTCTCGCGCAGAGCCAGCGGATGGTCATCCCGCACCGCGACGCAGAGCGGATCACAGAAGAGATGAAGGCGCTCCAAGCCGTCGCCTTCGTTGACGCTGTTGGGGCGAACGACGAAGGCTAGGTCCGCCTGGCGGCTGTCCAGCGCGCCGGGGATGGAATCGATCTCGGTGTCGCAGCATTCGACCGTGATGGCCGCATGACGTTTGCGGAATTCGCCCAGGAAGGAGGACAGGATTTCCCGCGTCGCCTCTCCGAGAAACGCGATCGACAGCTTCTGACGGCTCTTGCCGACCGAGGCCTGGATCGTCAGGAAGGTCGATTCATACTGGGCGATGAGCTTGGCGGCCTCCTCGGCGAGGAGTTCGCCCGCCGGCGTCAGTTCGACCTTGTGCGTGTTCCTGTCGAGCAACTGGGCCCCGAACTGTTCCTCCAGATATTTGATATGGCGGCTGAGCACCGGCTGCGTCATGCCCAATTGCTCGGCCGCCCGGCTAAAGTTCAACTGCTTCGCCAAAAGCAGAAACTCATGGAACAGACGAATTTCCACGGAAGTGCTCCTCACCCCACCACAGCGGGTCGAGGCGAGCATACCCGGCCGGAAAATCGGAGCAATTGTCGTACGTCAAGCGATGAGGCGATCATCGCGCCGATGCCTCGCTCCCGATTCACGCGCGCTCGAGCGCCATGGCGATCCCCATGCCGCCGCCGATGCAGAGCGTGGCGAGGCCGCGCCTGGCATCGCGCCTGCGCATCTCGTGGAGAAGAGTCACCAGGATCCGTGCGCCCGATGCGCCGATCGGATGACCGATGGCGATGGCGCCGCCGTTGACGTTGACCTTGTCGGGGTCGAGTTCGAGATCGCGGCAGACGGCCAGAGCCTGGGCCGCGAACGCCTCGTTGGCCTCGATCAGATCGAGGTCGGCGACGGTCCAGCCGGCCTTGGCCAGCGCCTTGCGGGTGGCCGGCACCGGACCGGTGCCCATGATCGCCGGATCGACCCCGCAGGTGGCCCACGCGGCGATACGCGCAAGCGGAGAGAGACCACGACGGTCGGCCTCGGCGGCGTCCATCAACACCACCGCCGCGGCGCCGTCGTTGATGCCCGATGCATTGCCGGCCGTCACCGTGCCGTCCTTTTTGAAGGCCGGCCGCAGCTTGGCGAGCCCCTCCAGCGTCGTGCCGGGACGCGGGAACTCGTCGGCATCCACGACGATCTCCCCCTTGCGGCTCTTCACCGTCACCGGCACGATCTCGTCGACGAAGCGTCCCGCGCCTTGGGCCGCGGCCGCACGCTGCTGCGAAGACAAGGCAAACGCGTCCTGGTCTTCGCGCGAGATGCCGTACTTCTCCGCGACGGTTTCGGCGGTCATGCCCATATGGATGTCGTTGAAGGCGTCCCACAGGCCGTCCTTGATGACCGTGTCCACCATCTCGGCCGAGCCCATCTTGACGCCGCCGCGCAGGAACACGGCATGCGGTGCCTGGCTCATGCTCTCCTGCCCGCCGGCCACGACCACGCCAGCGTCTCCGAGCGCGATCGATTGCGCGGCGAGCGCCACGGCGCGCAAGCCGGACCCGCAGACCTGGTTGACGCAGAAGGCGGTCGACTCTCGGCGCATGCCGGCGGCGAGCGCGGCCTGACGCGCCGGGTTCTGCCCCTCGGCCGACGTCAACACCTGCCCCAGGATGGCCTCGTCCACCTCCTGAGCCGGGATGCCGGCGCGCTCGAGCGCCGCGCGTATGGCAATTTCGCCCAGTCGATGGGCCGGCAGGTTCGCCAGCGCACCATTGAAGGAGCCGACAGGCGTGCGCGCCGCGCTGACGATGACTGTCGATGACGACATTTTCGATGCTCGCGTATTTGGGAATATCAAAGAGAATACACAAGATCGATCAGGATAGATCGATCAATATGCACGGAATGAATTCGATATTATTTATCAATAGGGATCTGATTCAGGCTAATTCTATTAATGCATAATTGTTATACATAAATAGAATTGTACTTCTTTTCCCGCTCCGCCTACACGTCAGCAATAGAAGGAACGGCAAGGACGCTGGGGGCGAATGGTATTTCGCCGCGCCCCCGACAGACGGCGATCTTGGTCGCGACGCTCCGGAATGGTGCAAGGCTTTCCCCCGGCGCTCCGTCGTTCACTGGACGCAAACAAACGATACTGACGGAAGACGGCAGGGCCAGACGGATGAGCACGGAAAATAAGGTCATCATCTCGGCGGCGCTCACCGGCGCCGTGACCCCCAAAGACGCCAACGAGAGCATTCCGCTGACGCCGGCCGAGATTGCCGAAGACGCCTATCGCTGCTGGCAGGCAGGTGCCGCTGTGGTGCATCTCCACATGCGCGACGACGAAGGTTTGGGCACCATGAGCCCGGCCAAGTTCGCCGAGACCATCGAGCGCCTGCGCGCTCACAAGGACTGTGACGTCATCATCAACTGCACGACGTCCGGCGACAATCGCGCAAGCGACGCCGAGCGCATGGAGGCGGTGAAGACCGTCGACGGCATCGAGATCGCGTCCTACGACGCGGGCTCCTTCAACTGGATGCCGGGCGGCGTCTTCACCAACTCGCCGAAATTCCTCGGAGAGCTCGGCGCGGCGATGATCGAGCGCGGCGTCAAGCCGGAGGTGGAGATCTTCGATTCCGGCATGCTCGGCGTTGCGGAGTATTTTCGCGGGGAAGGCAAGATCAAGGCGCCGGTGCACTATCAATTTTGCTTGGGCGTGCTCGGCGCCATGCCCGCAACGGTCGAAAATCTTCTTTATCTGCAGTCCAAGATTCCGGCCGGGTCCACCTGGTCGGCCTTCGGCGTCGGCAAGGCGCACCTGCCGATCCTCTACGCAGCGCTGGCGCTGGGCGGCCACGTCCGCGTCGGACTGGAGGACAACATCTATTTTTCCAAGGGTATCAAGGCGACCAACGTTCAGCTCGTCGAACGCGCCGCCGAAGCGATCCGGGTGTTCGGCAAGGCGCCGGCAAACCCTGCCGAAGCCCGTGAAATCCTAAGTCTCAAGCCGCTGGTCCGCTGACGGGCGACCCGCCACCGGCAGGCACGCCATCCATCCGCATATATGACCGCGCACCGGCCTGAGGCCGGGCGACAGAGAGAGTTCGCATGAAGGAAGCAGTCATCGTTTCGGCAGTGCGCACGCCGGTCGGCCGGTGCCGAGGTGCCTTGGCGCCGGTCCCGGCGCATATTCTGGGTGCCGCCGTGGTGAAGGAGGCGGTTCGCCGCGCGGAGATCGATCCCGAGCGGATCGACGACGTCATCTTCGCCAACCTCATGAACAATGAGATCAACAATATGGGCCGCATGGTCGCGCTCGAGGCGGACCTGCCGATTTCGGTGCCCGGTATCACGCTCGACCGCCAGTGCGCCGCCTCCCTCAACGCGCTCGCCTATGGCGCCATCCAGATCATGGCGGGGTTCGCAGAGGTCGTCGTGGCAGGCGGCGTGGAAAGCGATTCCCGGCGCACCTATTCGCTGGAAAAGTGCGAGACGGCCTATTCGGTGGTGCCGCCGAAATTCGTCGACATCCATACCGCGCCCGACCGGATCGGCCACGTGACGATGGGCGTCACCGCCGAAAACGTCGCGCGGCGCTACGGTCAGACGCGCCGTGATCTCGACGCCTTCGCGGTGCGCAGCCATCAGCTCGCGGCCGCCGCCTGGCAAGCCGGCCGTTTCGACGACCAGGTCGTACCGGTCGAGGTGACGCTCGGCAAAGGCAAGATCGCCACGGTGATGCGCGACGAGTGCGTGCGCCCCGACAGTTCACTGGAATCGCTGGCGAAGCTGCGCCCGGCCTTTTCACCCGACGGCTTGCTGACGGCCGGCAATTCCTCGCCGATGAGCGACGGCGCCGGCGCCCTGGTGATCATGGAGCGGGAGGCCGCCAGGGCGGCGGGGCTGGAGGTTCTCGGCGTCTTCCGCGGCTACGCCGCCATCGGCGTCGATCCCAACGTGATGGGCCTCGGACCGATTGCGGCGACCGCCAAGCTGATGCGGCAAACCGGCTGCAGGGTCGAAGACATCGATCTCTGGGAGATCAACGAGGCCTTCGCCTCGCAATCGCTGGCCTGCATCAAGGACATCGGCATGCCGGCCGAGAAGGTGAACCCGAATGGGGGCGCCATCGCGCTCGGTCATCCACTCGCCGGCACCGGCGCGATCCTCACCGCCAAGACCGTCCACGAAATGAAGCGCCGCGACCTCGGCAAGGCCGTCATCACCTTCTGCGTCGGTGGTGGCCAGGGTGTTGCCGTGCTCCTGACGAGAGATTGACCATGACGGGGAAAATCCGCTCCCGCGACGAGATCGTCGCCCAGTTCAAGGACGGGCAGACGCTGATGTGCGGCGGTTTCGCCAATCGCGGCGTGCCCAACGGCCTGATCCAATGCGTCCTCGACAGCGGCGCCAAGGATCTCACGCTGATCTCCAACGACACGGGCGACGCCGACCTGACGATCGGACGCCTGATCCATAACCGCCGGGTGAAGAAGATCTTCGCCTCCCATGTCGGCATGAACACCGAGACCGTCGCCTTGATCGAGGCCGGAGAGATCGAGGTGGAGTTCGTCCCGCAGGGCTCGCTGATGGAGCGCATCCGCTGCGGCGGCTCGGGCCTGGGCGGCGTGCTCACCAAGACAGGCCTCGGCACCATCATGGAAGAGGGCAAGCAGATCATCGCGGTGGCAGGCGAACGCTATCTGCTGGAAACGGCGCTGCGAGCCGATGTCGCCCTGGTGCGCGCACGCATGGCCGACCCGCTCGGCAATCTCGCCTACCGCGGCACCTCGCGCAACACCAACCCGCTGGTCGCCAAGGCGGCCGATCTCACCGTCGTGGACGCCGATCTTCTGATGGAGGTCGATGAGATCGGACTCGACCGGATCGTCACGCCCGGCGTCTTCGTCGACATGATCCTGGCGAAATAGGGCGAGGACCGACATGGATATCCGCAACAGAATCGCCAAGCGCGTCGCGGCCTATTTCAAGCCCGGCGACGTGGTCAATCTCGGCATCGGCATGCCGGCGCTGTGCCCGGCCTATTCCGCACCCGGCGTCATGTTCCACACCGAGAACGGGCTGATCGGCGTCGGGCCGGCGCCGACCGATCTGCGCGAGGTGGAAAGCTTCACCAACGCCAGCGGCCAGCCCTTCGTGCCGCTATCCGGCGCATCGGCCTTCGACAGCGCCGAGTCCTTCGCTCTCGTGCGTTCGGGCCGCCTGGCGGCAACCGTTCTCGGCGCCCTTCAGGTGGCCGAGAACGGCGACCTCGCCAACTGGGCACGCCCCGGAAAGATGGTCGGCATGGGCGGCGCCATGGATCTCGTCACCGGTGCGCCGAAGGTGATCATCGCCATGGAACTCTGCGCCAAGAATGGGGCGCCAAAGATCCTGAAGGAATGCACCTTCCCGCTCACCGGGCGGGCCTGCGTCGATCACATCGTCACCGAACAGGGGGTGATCGACGTGACGCCAGAAGGTCTGGTGCTGGCCGACATCATCGAAGGCGTCACGCCGGCCGAGATCGCAGCCAAGATCGAACCGGAGTTGATCATACCGAGCACCCTTCAGGTCATGGAGGCCTGAAGACGCATTCCGGGGCCGGATCTTCCGGCCTCGGTCGAACAGCCGCGAGGACGACAACGCCGCGCCACCCCAACCGGGTTCGTGCCGCGCGCAGCGACAGTCGTGGGGCCGATGGTCGGGAAGCCGGCGGATGGAGGGAAGGTGAAATGAACAACACGGTGATGGCGGGGGCCCCCGAAGGTCCTCCGAGGCAAGACTCCATAGTGGCGGCACAGCTTGCTGCAGACACGAAGAGCAATTTCGGTGGCCGCGGCTGGTCGATCATCGTCTTCCAGGCGCTGATGTTCTGGTTTTCCGCGGGCATTACGACCCATGGCCTCAATGTCGTCCTGCCGACACTGACCGGCACCTACGGGCTCGACAACACCAGATTGCTGGCCTGGGCCACTCCGGCCTCCTGGGCCGGTGTCGTGGCCGGCTTCCTGTGCGCCAAGATGGCGGACAAATGGGGGGCGAAGTTCACTATCCTCATCAGTCTGGTGCTGGCATCGCTGGCCTGGGGCCTGCTCGGCCTGTCGAGCACCGTTGCCGCCTTCGTGATCTGCTTTGCCGCCGTGCAGTTCTTCGGCACCGGCTTCGGATACATCGGCGGCCCGACGCTGATGGCCAACTGGTTCCCCCTGAAAAAGGATCTCGCCCTCGGCTGGACGACCATGGGTCAGGCTTTTTCGTCGGCGTTCTTCGTGCCCGTTCTCGCCTTCTTCCTGGCGACATTCGGCCCGGTCTACGGCTTTTCGGGCATGTCGGTGATGATGATGGTGCTGTTCGTCCTCATCGCCGCCTTCGTGAAGAACAAGCCCGAAGAACTCGGCTGCTATCCCGACAACGATCCGCATTCGACCGAGAAACTTGCCGCGCTTCACGCCCAAGAGGGCCCGGTGCCCGAACTGACGACGGGTCGGCTGCTGCGCAACAAGGATGTCTGGCTCATCGGCCTCGGCTCCGGCTGCGTCTATATCGTCCTGGTCGGCATCATCAGCCAGATCGTGCCACGTCTCATGGCGCTCGGCTACGACCTCAACACGGCCGTCCTCTACATGATGATCTCGGCCCTGGTCGGAGTGCCCGGCGCGTTCTTCTGGGGCTGGCTCGGCCAGGCTATGAGCACCCGCTTGGCTCTCGTCGTCTACATGGCGTGGTGGTTCGTCGCCGTCGTCCTCAACATGTTCGAGCTCAATCCGGTCATTCTCTGGGCGTCGCTCCTGATGATCGGCTTCAGCCTCGGCGGAGCGACGAACCTGACCACCTCGATCGTCGCCAGCAAGTTCCGCCGGGAATTGTTCGTCAAGGCGTTCGGCATCATTCATCCTATCCAGTCCGTGGTGCGCTGCTTCGCCTTCTCCATCCTGGCGTTCGGCCTCGCCTATCTGGGCGGCTACACCGGCGCTTACGCTTTGCTCGCCGGGGTCTGCCTCCTGACGATGATCCTGTTCTGGAACGCCGACACCACGCCGATCGTGTGACCGGCACGAGGTCGGCCGCCAAGGCTAGCCGATGCGACCATCGCCTCGGCTGTCAACTAAACCAACCCAAGGAGTAAAGACCGTGGTCATCAGAGCCAATTACGAGTCCGATCACGACAAGCGCAAGGAGATGCCGCATGAGGAGCTGGGGACGATCCCCCCCATGCCCTTTGAGGAATATTCCGAGCGGCTGAAGCATTGCTTCCAGATGAAGCGCAAGAACGGCATCCTGGAAGCGCGCATGCACACCGACGGCGGCCCCGTCCAATGGGGCGCTCCGCTACACCAAGGCCTGCACTACTTCTTCGACTGGGCCGGCCGCGACCCGGACAACGAAGTCATCATCCTCGGCGGCACAGGCCCCGACCTCTTCGCCGGCATCGGCCGCAAGGACAAGGACGGCAATTGGCAGCCGTCGACCGAATTCGCCTCGGCGCCGGAGGTGGCCTGGCGGATGTACGATTACCAGTATTACGACGGCACCAACGACATCGAGGGTCAGATCTTCGACATCGAGGTTCCCACCATCGGCGTGTGGAACGGCGCCGCCTTCCACAGCGATCTGGTGCTGTTCAGCGACATTACGCTGTGCACCGAGGACGCCTGGACGACGGAAATGCACTTCCGCGTCAACATGGTTCCCGGCGACGGAGTCCAGATCGCCTGGCGCGAGTTGATGGGCCGCAAGCGTTTCGCCTACGCCGAGCTTACCGGCGAGATCATCACCGCCCGCAAGGCGCTGCAGCTGGGCATGGTCAACGAGATCTGCGCAGACACCGAGGCTGCGTATGACCGGGCCTGGGAGATCGCCGATCTGATCATGCACACCGGCACGCGCGTCACGCGCCGCATCACCACCCAGCAGCTGCGCAAGCCCTGGAAGGAAGACATCGCCAACGAACTGCGCAACGCCTTCGCCTCCGAGATGTATGTGACTGCGACCGAGCATTCGCCGCACGAGGTCAACTATTGGCATTGGGCCAACGAAGAAGCGGCGCTCGTCAAGGCCGCCGAGAAGAAGGGCAAGGTCGTGCGCCCGCGCATCGGCGGCGGCCAGGAAGAAGACGAGATCAAATGAGCTGCAGGACGCGCCCGATCCCAGAGGGGGCCGGGCGCGTCCTCTTCAGCGCAGGATTCTCTCTCGTCTTCGGCCTCGTGTCAGGCGAGCTGGCACCCGATCGCGCCGCGAGAATGTCCGCTCGTCGGTACGCAGTTTGTCGCATGCGATGAAACGGGCATAGTTATCGGGATGGTATGGATTGCATATCACCCATTTAAACTTTAGGACGGCTCGATTTTTCTAAGAAGGATAACAACTTCTGGACGCATAAAAATATACGCCAAGACATACACGAGTTGAATCAAGCGGGACTGGGGACTGAACCTACGTTCACAAGGTCGAGGTCCGAGGTCGCGAGCGGGGGGAGTCAGGCAATGCAAGCGGTTTGCGATCGGGAGAACTGAAGAGCCCGACGCCGTTGTCCTGATCGACAGAAAGACCAAGCGATGGTTGAGGAAAAGCCGAGCGCTGCGGGGGGGATGGGCGAAGCGGTCGTAGCGCCTCCGCCCCTGATCGACGACATGAAAAGCAATTTCGGTCCCCACGGCTGGACGATGATCGTCTTTTCCGGGTTGCTGTTCTGGATCAACACCGGCTCGAGCGTCGACGGCCTCAATGTCATCCTGGGTGCCCTCTCGCAGGGCTTCAACCTCGACTACAACACGCTGCTCGCCTGGGCGACGCCGGCGGCTTGGTTCGCCATTCCGGCCGGTCCGGTTTTCGCCTGGATCAGCGGCAAATACGGTCCGAAGACCGCCATCCTGATCGGCCTCGCGGTCGGTGGCCTATGTTTCGGCCTGCTCGGTGTCTGGGGCACGACGCTCGGCTTTTTCGTGCTGTTTGCCGGTGTCTGCTTTTGCGCCAACGGCTATGCGCATATCGGCGGCAATGCCCTGATCGCCAACTGGTTTCCGCGCAAGAAGGGATTGGCGCTCGGCTGGTCGACCATGGGCCAGAACCTGTCGACGGCGCTGTTCGTGCCGTTCATGGCATTCCTGCTGGCCACGTTCGGCGTTCACAACGCCTTTTGGGGCATCACCGCGTGCATGCTCGTGCTGATGGTGCTGATCGCCGTCTTCGCCAGCAACGCACCCGAGGACGTTGGCTGCGCCCCGGACAACGATCCCCTGAGCGCCGAAGAGATCGCCGCGAGCGCGCAGGCGCATCGCGCCTATGTCTGTCCATTCAGTACGCGCGAGATGCTGGCCATGAAGGATGTCTGGCTCATCGGCCTCGCCTACGGCGCTCTCTACATGGTCACGGTGGGTCTGGTCAGCCAGCTGGTGCCGCGCTTGATGGTGATCGGCTACGATCTCAACACGGCGATCGGCTATCTCACCATCGCGGCGCTGATCGGCGTGATCGGCTCCTATATCTGGGGATGGCTCGATCAGAGGATCGGAACCCGGCCCGCCTCGCTCGTCTATGCCGCCTGGTATGTCGTGGCACTGGTCCTGAACATCTTCGAACTCAACGAGGTCACCTTGTGGCTGTCGGTGTTCATGATCGGCTTCGGGATCGGCGGCTGCGGCAACCTCGCCACTTCGATCGTCGCGACCAAGTTCCGCCGCGGCGCCTTCATCAAGGCCTGGGGCATCATCAATCCGATCCAGTCGATCGTGCGATCCTCGGCGTTCGCTATCCTGGCGTTCGGGCTGGCGTATCTGGGCGGCTATCCGGGGGCCTACGGCATCTTCATCGTCATCAACCTGATCGCCGCCGTGATGATCTGGAGGACGGACGTCACGGCCATCGGATAGCGCCGGGCCATGCGAAATCCGCGAGCGCCGGTGCCTGATGCAGGACCGAGGACCGCTCCCTCGCCGTCTTCCACGCCCGGGCCGAACACTGGGCTCCTGTTCCAAATCCAGTCTCTTCGCCGCACCGCTGGCGCAACGATGGAGACTTCGTCGATGGTCCCCGGCGCTTCAGCGTCGCATGGGTGGCCGCCGAGACTAGAGCATGATGCCGAAAAGTTGCAGACTTTTCGGACCCACATCATGCGGGAAAACAAGAGGCTAGAGCGGCTTGCGGATCTGCCGCATGATGCGCACGGCGGCGGCGGCGGCGCCGAAGCCGTTGTCGATGTTGACGGCCGTAAGGCCTGGAGCGCAGGAGGCGAGCGCGCTGGACAGGGCGGCACGGCCGCCTTCGGAAACGCCGTATCCGACCGAGGTCGGCACCGCGATCAGCGGCGCCTCGATCAGCCCGGCGAGCACGGAGAAGAGCGCTCCCTCCATGCCGGCAATGGCGATCACCAGCGAGAAGTCACGGATGTCTTCGATGCGCCGCATCAGCCGCCACAGGCCGGCGACCCCGACGTCGGCGATGATCGGCGCGTCATAGCCGAAGAATGCGAGGCAGCGGGCCGCTTCGCGCGCCACCGGCAGATCCGACGTTCCCGCACAGACGATACCGACCCCGGCGATCAGCGCTTGCGGTGGTTTGCCATAAAAGGCCGTGCGCGACAGCGGATCATAGTCCATCGAGGCGATGATCCCTGAAGACAGGGCGTCATGCTTGTCCGGGTCGAGCCGCGTGAGAAGCAGCCGCCGGTCCTGGGCCGCGTCAAGGATGGCGCCGATCTGCGCCGCCGTCTTGGAGCCGCACAGGATCACCTCGGGGACGCCGGTGCGCGCCTCGCGCTCCCAATCGATCTCGAACTCGGTCATGTGCCGACGTCCCGCAAAAAGGCCGAGCCGCGACGATAGGGTCGTAGCCCGGCAAATCGGCGACCTGCCTCGCCGCACACTATCCGCGCGCGCTCCGCCACCTCGACGCCTCTGTCGCCATCCGGCAGCGGGTCGCATTCGACATGGACGCCCTGCCCGGTGAGCCGGCAGCGCACCGCGCTGGCGCCCGGCATCAGCACGCCCAGTTCGGTTTCCATCCGCTCGATGAAGGCGAGCGAGCCTTCCGTGACCCGGATTCCGGTCTCGATCCGGCTGGCCAGGCACGGCTGGGCCGGCAACGCCGCCAGGTCGTCCAGACCGAAGCGCTCCGCCAGCGCATAGATATCGGCCTTGGCAAGCCCAGCCTCGACATAGGGGTGGTGCACGTCATGATGGCGTGCGGCATCCAGGCCGGGACGGAAGTCGCCGAGATCGTCCATATTGGTGCCCGAGGCGATCGGCAGCGCCGTCGCCGCGCGGATGCGCGTATAGAGATTGGTCTTGCAGAAAAAACAGCGGTTGACCGGGTTGGCGAGATAGTCCGGATCGGACATCTCGCCGGCGTCGAGCCGATGCAAGTCCCAGCCGTGGCGCTGCGCATGGGACACGACGCGCGCCGTCGCCACGGCCGGCACCGCCGGTGAGACCGCGTGAAACGCCGTCATCCGCGTGCGCGAAAAGCGGTGCGCCACATAGGCCAGCACCATGGAGTCGACACCACCACTGACGGCGATTGCCAGCGCATCGTGGCGATCGAGGACAGAGGCGAGCCGCGCCGTCACATCGTCTGCGGTCATGCGGGGTCCTCGTCACGTTCCGCCAGGGCTTTCAGGCGGCGCCGATGCGCCAGCCCCTCCCCTTTCGCCAGGTCGTCGCTTTCGGCCTTGACCGTCTCCCCGCCGAATGGCCGGGCTACATGCTTGCGGCGAATCGCGGCCCCCTCGACATCCACCGCGTCGGCGCGGCGCCTCAGGCAGGCGCGCACTTCACGCCGCCAGCGCAGGCCGAGAGTCGAGGTTTCCGCGAAGCAGGCGTCCTTGACCGCCGAGAGCGCGTCAGCGGCCACCAGCAGGCGGAAATCGACCACCGGACGGCTCTTCTTGCCTGCCCGCTGACCGATCGTCAGGTCGATGACGCCCGGCAGATCGCGCAGCCGCTCGGTGGCAACCCCGATCTCCTCGCCGGTCATATCGTCGATGTCGAAGGAAAGCACGAAAACCTCTTCATCGGCCGGCGCGGCCTCGGCCGCGAAGGCCAGCACGCGCAGGATGTTCGGCATGCCCGGCAGGGTGCGCGTCCCCGCCCCCATGCCGCTCGCCGCCATCCGGCCTCCTGCGCCGGCCCGGGATGCTAGCGGATCGACCAGATGGGCAACGATGGCCGCTCCCGTCGGGGTCACCCGCTCGCCGCCGATGCCATCATCCCGCCAGGAAAACCCTTCGAGGATTGCCGCCGTCGCCGGTGCCGGCACCGGCAGAAGTCCGTGCTGGGTGCGCACCAGGCCATTGCCGCGCGGCAGGTCGGACACGCTCCATCGGGCCCCGTCGAGCGCGGCCGCGATGCTGCCGGCAGCCACCACGTCCATCAAGGAATCCCAGTCGGCGATTTCGTGGAAATGCACTTCGGACAGAGGAACGCCGTGCATCCGGCTTTCCGCCTCGGCCAGCCGCGTCAGGATGGCGATGGCACGCTCCGCGGTGCCGGCATGAAGATTGACCTGGCGAATGCGTGCGCAAAGATCGGGAAATCGCGAAGACGGACCATGATGAGGACCGTCACCGCCATCGCCATGCCGGTGGTCGGCATCGTGTTCATGATGATGGTGTTCATGGTGATGGCCGGCATGCGAATGGTCATGGCGATGACCGCCCTCATCCCCGTCCGCCTCGCCGTGGCTATGCGGGACACTCTCGCCCGTATCCAGCCGGAAGCGCAGCACCGCCATCGAACCGCTGGTTCCCGGTTCCAGGCGCGCCACGCCGGCGGCCTCGGGCAGTACCGCCGACACGTCCGTCATGACCTGCGCCACCAGGCCAGGAAACGCATCGAGCATGGCCGCGACGAACATATCGCCGGCGATCCCGCCCACGACGTCGAGGTGGACATGAGCGATATCGGGTGGGTCTGAGAGTTGTCCGCAAGCCATGAGTCGCATCTCTTCGGGTGCCGGCCGATCTATCGCGGGCCGGCACGACTGTCATTCAGTTTCCCTCAGGCACCGTTCTTCAGGTGCAGATGCACCGCGGTGCCGCCGGAGAAGCATTCGGGCGTGCAGAGCACGCGCGGGTTCTTGCCGACATAGCGCTCCGCCTGCCTCAGCGCATCCTGGAAGGTCGCAGTTGGGCGGAACCCCATGCCGCGCACATAGCGGGGCGCCTGCGCGCCGACGACGAAGACGGCGGAGCAACGGTTCACCGGAACCGACCCGCCCGAGATCATCGACATGGCGTGGAACGGGTGATAGGTGAACTGCGTGCGATAGCGGTAGATGTAGTCGGGATCGTTGGAGATCGCCGCCGCATCGTCCGAGGCGAGGAACTCGGGGGCAGAATTGTACTTCTGCAGAAGCTCGTAGGTCGGTCCGTAGGACGGAAACCACGCGTCGTTGAACCAACCATCGCAGATCGCCGCGGCGATGATCACGCCGCCCTCGCGGAAGGCGCCCCACGATCGCGACAGCTGCCCACCGATGGCCAGGCTCATCAGGATCGGGCTGGAGCCCATGCCGGGACCGTAGTGAAAGTTGCGCGGCAGCCCCACCACGAGCACGTCCGCCTTCTCGCTCATGTCGAGAGAGACGTTGGTGCGCTTTTCGGCGAGCGGCCAGGTGGCCTTCTCGACCTCCGGCAAGCTCCCGGCCGCGACCTGCAGAACTTCGGACTTCTGGCCGATGACGGCGTCCACGGCAAAGAACTTCTTGCCCATGCCGGCTTCCATCGCCTCGCCGATCGAGCGGAACTGATGGCGCATGTGCTGCTTGGGAGACGCCCCCAGCCAGTCGTCGCGGTGCATGGTCTTCGGAGCATGGTGCGAAGCAATCGACTTGCGCCCGGTCATCCCGGTGACCACCATCTTGTAGCCGCCCGAATAGCCGCCATAGGGATTGCCGGCGCAATGGCCGACGACGATCGGGATGTCGGCTTCGGCCATCATCTTGTTGCACTGGACGGCGTTGCCCATGCCGTCGACACCGAAGTCCAGCAGATCGGAAGCCTCGGCATCGTGATTGATCAGCCGGTCCGGCCAGAACTGATCGACGATCGTCCTGCCCAGATATTCGTACCACTCGGCCAGCGTGTTCTGGCGGTGAAGGCCCATGCAGCATAAAAGCGTGATGTTCTCGAGCTTGGTGCCGCCCGCCAGCAGTTCCTCCACGATGATCGGGATCGCGGTCTTGCGATGGCTGTTCTTCTGCACGCCGCCTTTGACGCGGTCGGGAAAGCCGATCACCACCTTCTTGTCCGGTCCCGCCATCTCGCGCAGCGGCGGAAACCCGAGCGGATTCTGCAACGCCTTGCGGGTCGCCTCTTCCGGGTCGATCGCCGGCGGGTCCTGATAGCTCGTCCCGTAGCGGACGATTGTGGCGCTATCGGGCAGTTCCACCTGCATATGGCCGTCGCCATAGTCCAGCAAGACATCCTGCATTGTCTGACCTCTTTCATGCGAATGCGGACGGAGCGGCTCGCGCCGTCCTTCCGTGAACCGGAAGCCCGAATGCTTCCGGCGTGATAAAAGCGGACGCGCTCGTGCGAGGCGCGTTCAGCCCGCGGCGCCCTCCAGCGCCTCGGCAACGATCGTTTCGAATTCGGCCGGATAGAAGCCGATCTCGCCGGCAAACCGCGTCAAGGCCACCAGGCCGCCGTCGATGCTCGGCAGGGCGCAGATCGCGCGGGCGTTCTCTTCCTTCAGGCCACCGCCGTAAACCACCGGCAACGCTGCGCCGAACAACTCGGCCGTCGCCGCCTTGATGAAGCCAGCGACCGTCTCGATCGCCTCTGGCGTCGGCGGCGTCCTGCCAGGACCGATCGCCCAGATCGGCTCATAGGCGACCACCACCCGCCGCGCGTCCAGGAACGGCTCGATGCCCGCGAGACTCATCTCCAACTGCCGGCGCAGGGTGGCGCGAACCCGCTCGCCCTGCTCTTCGGCGGTCCCGGTCCCACGCTCTTCCGCCGTCTCGCCTATGCAGATCTCGACGTCGAGACCGGCTTCCAGCGCCCGCAACGCCTCCTCGTTGACGAACCGGCTCACCGTCTCGCTGACCGCGTTCGCCGCCACCGTCCCTTCGGGTAGCGCCGCCAGCAATCCGCCAAGCAGGCCGACCTTGTCCCTGCGCTCTTCCGAATGGCCGATCAGCGCCCATTCGCAGCCGAGCGCCTTCATCGCCGTCGCCGGCCGGTTGGACGTGAAGGCGCCGAAATTGCCGCCCTTGCGGATGTCCTCGCGAAAGACGCTCTGGCAGCCGATCCGGATCGCCTGCGTGCGAGCCTCCGAGTAGCTGCTCAAATGTTCGACCGCTGGAATGATCAGAGCCTCCGGCAGGAAGAACGTCACTCCCACGTCGTCGCGCGCGCCAAGCCCATCCTCGACCAGTTTGCCCATCACGCTCTCGATCCAGGCCTTGGGCGAATCCAGCGCACAAGTCCCGCCCAGATCCCGGGAGACCTCGAACCGCTTCAGATTCACGAATATGTCCAGCATCCTCGTTCCTTCCCCGGCTGACGGCGGCACGAGCCGCATCTGCCGTTTTCTCTCTGCCGGCGCGCCCAAAGCGCTGGACGAGCGGCCGCCACGGTCCGCGCCTGTCGGTCGAGAAAGGCCGGCCCTTTTGTTGTCTTCGTTGTCGTGTTCCACCCCCTCGCGGAGGCCGAGACTTGCGGCCTAGCCGCGAGATCAGATGTTCAGGTCCATGAATCGTTGCGCCAGAACGTCGACATGCGCGCGCATGGCCGTGGCGGCGACTTCGGGAATCCGCCGCGTCAGGGCATAATGGATCGCTGCGTGGTCCTGGGCCGAACGGCGCCGATTGGCCGGATGGCGCGTCCGCTCGTACCAGCGGTCCCACATCGGATTGGCCCGCATCTGCTCCCACAGGTGGCCGACATAGCTCTCGATCAGACTGTTGCCGGAGGCCTTGGCGATCAGCAGATGGAATTCGACGTCCGCCCGGTCGAAGCGCGGCAGATCGTTGATGGCCGACTGCATATTCTCCACGGCGGCACCTATCGCCTCGAACTGCGCTTCGGTACCACGCTGAGCGGCGCGGTAGGCGGATTCCCCTTCGATCAGGCGCCGCATCTCGAGCACCTCCGACGGGCCGGCCGTCTCGGGAACGAGGCTGATGGTCCGTTCGAATTCGCGCGCCTGCTCCGGCAGGACAAAGACGCCCGAGCCCAAACGGATCTCGACATAGCGCATCAGTTCGAGGGCGAGCAGCGCTTCACGCACGGTGGCGCGGCTGACCTGCAGCGAGGCCGCCAGTTCGCGCTCCGGCGGCAGCCGGCTGCCGGCAGGAAATTCGCCGGCCGCCATCCGCGCCACGAGATCGTTGGCAATCTGCAGGTATCGTCGCTCACCTGCTTGCGGCAACTCAAACATTCGCACTCTCAGCTCCAGCTTTCCGCCGACCGAGGAGATCGATGATCATCGGGTAGAACAGAGTCAACAGCGCGATAGCCAGGAACACCAGGGCATAGGGTCTGTGAAGCACAGCCATGACGTCGCCATCCGACATCATCAGCGATGCCCGCAATTGTTCCTCGGCGATCGGGCTCAATACAAAGCCGATCACGAACGGACCCAGAGGCACCTTGGCGAGTTCCAGTCCCATACCGATGACACCGAAGGCGATCATCACCCAGACGTCGGTGAAGCTGTTGTTGACGGCGTAGGACCCGATCACGCAGAAGACCAGGATGGTCGTCAGCAGACCCGCTCGCGGCAATTGGGCGATGCGGGCGATGTAGCGCACGGTGCTCCACATCAACACCAGCATCAGGATGTTTGCCAAGAGATAGGCGGCGATCACGCCATAGGCGATCTCCGGCGAGTTCTGAAACAAAAGCGGTCCCGGCTGCAGATTGTGGATTGTCAGGGCGCCGATCAGGATGGCTTCCGTGACGCTGCCGGGAATGCCCATCGTGATGAGCGGAATGAGCGCACCACCGATCGCCGCGTTATTGGCGCTCTCGCCGGCGACGACGCCGGCTTCCTCGCCTTTGCCGAACTTGTCCTTGTCGCGCGACAGCTGCCGCGTCGTGCTGTAGGAGATCAGGGCAGCGACGTTGCCGCCGATGCCTGGCAGCAAGCCGATCCAGGTTCCGATCACCGACGAACGGATCATGTTGGCGCCGTGCTTGCGGGCGTCCGAGAGGTAGACCGGCAGACGGGTCTTCTTCAGGCGGACGACCTGCTTGGCCTCGACGGGCTCGGCCGATTCCCGCAGGATCTGGCTGATCGCGAAGACGCCGATCAGCACCGGCAGCAATCCGAACCCCGACAGAAGACTGTCGAAATCGAAGGTCAGGCGCGCCCGGCCCAGCGAGCTGTCGATCCCCGGCAGCGAGAACGCCATCCCCAGCGCCGCGCCCAAAAGCCCCTTGACCAGCGACTCGCCGGCGAGCGCCGCCAGCATGAACAGGGCCATCAGGACCAGGGCGAAATATTCCCACGGGCCGAATTGCAGCGCGAAGCGAGCCAGCGTCGGCGACATGGACGCCAGGAAAGCCCAGGAGATCAGGCCGCCGACGACGGAGGCCATGATGCCGAGCGCCAGGGCCCGTTCCACCTGTCCTTTCTGCGCCATCGGATAACCGTCGAAGGTCGTGACGATCGAGGACGGAGTGCCCGGCATGCGCAGCAGGATGGCGGTGATGAGGCCGCCGGAGATGCCGCCGACATACTCGCCGATGAGCAGCGTGACTGCGTTGACCGGGTCCATGTGAAAGGTCAGCGGCAGGGTCAGGGCGATCAGCATCGTCGCGGTGAGCCCCGGGATCGCGCCGACGACGATGCCCAATGCCGTTCCCACCAGCAGGAACAGCAGATTGTCGACGTGGAAGAGAACGAGAAATGCGTCGAACATGTCAATCGAGGTTCACATAGAGATAGCGAACGAAGACGAAGCGGATCGCAACGGCCAGGACGACGCCGAGCACAGCGAAGAGAAACAGGGTCTTGGGCCGTCTATCTGACAGGATGGCACCGCACGCGATCGCAAAGACGATCGTCGCGACGACGTAGGGGATACGCAGCGTATCGAGTGAAAACACATAGGCCGCGATGACGGCCAGCATCGCCAGCGCGCGCAGCGGATGCGCCGTGCCGGCAGGCTGGTCGGCAACCGACGGGGCGGCGCGCGACATCGCGAACAGGGCTCGCCCACCGATGATCAAGGCAAAAATCGCCAGAAACGCGCCGAGAATGCGCGGCAGAGCGGCCGATCCCAGAGGTTCGAAGCGCGGTGGCGGCAAATCCGCCGCCCCGATGAAGAGCAGGGCCGCTCCGACGAGAATGGCCACCGCCAGTGTGAGGTCGCCGTACAACTCTTTGCGAGAGGGTCCGACCATCGAGGCACCTGCCTTTCGACACCCGATTGCATCCGGGATCAAGCCGGCCTGCATGGCCGGCTTGTCGCTTTCGTAGGGTTGTCCCCGATCACTGCAGATCGGCAGTGACTTCCTTCAACTGGTCGAGCATCTTTTCGGACTGCGCCATGGATTCCTCGGACCCGGTCCAATAGGGCTGCAGGGTATTGTTGTTGAAATACTCGACGATCTCGGGGTCGTTGACCGCCTTTTCCAAGGCTCCCGCCAGCTTGTCGATGACCTCGTCGGGGGTTCCGGCAGGCGCCAGCCACCAGTTCGGATTGGCCCAGGTCACGTCGTAGCCGAGCTCCTGCGCCGTTGGCAGATCGGGCAGCGCATCGAGCCGCTCGTTGCCGAAATAGACCAGCGGCCTCAGCCCTTCGCCCTGGCGCACGAACTCCGAGGCCGCAAACAGCGCGATGTCGGCGTTGCCGCCGAGCAGCAGCCGCAGGCGGTCGGCGTTGCTGTTGGCCGTCACGTAGCGGGTTTCGAATCCCGCTTCCTTCTCCAGCATAGCGCCGACGATATGCGGAATCGAGCCGACGGCGACCGCTTCGACCAGGCTGCGCGGCTCGGCTTTCAGATGATCGACCAGGTCGCCCAGCGTCTGATACGGCTCGTCCTCGCGGACCGCCCAGAGCGGGCTGCCGCCTCCCGTGAAGCCGATCGACTTGAAGTCCTCGAGTTGGAAACCGCCTAGCCCCATGGCCACGGACATCAGCATCTCATGCGACCAATGCATGATGGTGTAGCCGTCGGCGCCGCCGCGCTTCATCTGGTTGACCGCATTGGCTCCGGCGCCGCCGTCGGCATTGACGATCACCATCGGCTGGTCGAGCCAGCCCTTTTCCTGGATCTTCTCCGCGATGAGGCGTGCCACGGTATCGGTCCGACCACCGGGCTTATAGGGCACGACGACCTTGATCGGCTTGCTCGGATAGTCGTCGGCAAAGGCTGGGCCTGCACCGGCTGTCAGCGCCGTCGTTGCGACTGCGAACGCCACCGCTGCCCCCGCCACCGACCGCAAAGCTGTTGAAATGAAACGCCGACGCGACGCGTGAACCATGGCTTCCGCCTCCCTGAATCTGCCGACTCCGCACTCCCGGCGGCTCGACGGGTTTCCCAAATTGGCTCAACCAAATTACGCATCGACTTGGGTATTGTCCAGACCAATTTTTTGGCGCATGGTGCGTGGGTCAGATTCAACCACGCCGTTTGCCATGACCGCCCCATCACCGAATTCCGCCGAGACCGGATCGAACGTCGGGGCGGCACACTGCCGCGTCGGCGGCGGTTCGCGCGCTAGGCTGCCCGGTCGCGAAGGACCTCTGCCGCGGCGTGTCGAAGATGAGCGTTTGGCGCCCGCAACCCTTCGAGGCGCGACCTGCCGCACAGCGGCTGGCCGGGCGATCGAACTACAGAAATTTCAGTCGATGGAGTGCCGCTGATGGCGAGAAAACACCTGTCCGACCTACGCAGCCAACGCTGGTATGCGGCCAGCGGCATTCGGGGCTTCGCGCATCGGCAACGAACCCAGCAGTTCGGCCTCAGGCGTGAAGAGTTCATGGGCAAGCCGGTGATCGGCATCGTCAATACGTGGAGCGAGATGAACGCCTGCCATGCCCACCTTCGACAGCGTGCCGAAGCGGTCAAACGCGGCGTCTGGCAGGCCGGCGGCTATCCGGTCGAGCTGCCCGCGCTTTCGATGGCCGAAATCATGGTCAAGCCGACGACCATGCTCTACCGCAACTTTCTCGCCATGGAAGTCGAAGAGCTGCTGCGCTGCCACCCGATCGACGGCTGCGTCCTCCTGGGCGGCTGCGACAAGTCGACGCCGGGGATGCTGATGGGCGCCTTCGCCGTCGATCTGCCGACCGTCTTCTGCCCCGCCGGCCCGATGTCCAACGGCCGCTACAAGGGCACCATCACCGGCGCTGGCACCCACACCAAGAAGTATTTCGATATGCTGCGGCGCGGCGAGATCGACGGCCAGGAATGGATCAACCTCGAAAGCCCCATGACCCGCACGGTGGGCACCTGCAACACCATGGGTACGGCGTCCACCATGACGTCGATCGTCGATGCCATGGGTCTGTCGATCACCGGCGCCTCGTCGATTCCCGCAGTCGACTCCGGCCATGAGCGGATGGCCTCGGCCTGCGGCACCCTCGCTGTGGAGAGGGTCTGGGACGACCTCAAACCCTCGCAGCTTCTGACCCGGCAGAGCTTCCTCAACGGCCTCGTCGCCTACATGGCGCTCGGCGGCTCGACCAATGCGGCGATCCATCTGATCGCCATGGCCGGACGTCTCGGCATCGAGCTCGGCCTCGACGACATGGCCGAAATGTCGCGCCGTATCCCGGTGCTGACCAACCTGTTCCCCTCCGGCAACTACCTGATGGAGGACTTCTATTTCGCCGGCGGCTTGAAGGCTCTTCTCACCAAGGTGAAGGACGAGCTCGATCTCTCCTGCCGCACGGTAGAGGGCTGCATGCTGGGCGAAGCGCTCGAAGGGGCGGAATGCTGGAATGACGATGTCATTCGCGATCTCTCCAACCCCGTCGTCTCGCTGGAAAAGGGTCGAACCCTGGTGGTCCTGCGAGGCAATCTCGCGCCCAACGGGGCCGTCCTGAAATCCTCGGCGGCCGATCCGAAATTCCTCCGCCATGAAGGCCCGGCGCTGGTCTTCGACCACCCGGACGCGATGATGCAGGCGCTCGACGATGCGGATTTCGACGTTTCGGAGGACACGGTCCTGGTGCTGCGCAACGCCGGTCCGGTCGGCGCCCCGGGCATGCCCGAATGGGGCAACCTGCCGATCCCCAAATCGCTGCTGAAGAAGGGCGTCAAGGACATCGTGCGGATCTGCGACGGACGCATGAGCGGTACGCACTACGGCACCTGCGTCCTGCACGTGGCGCCGGAAGCGGCCGTGGGCGGCCCCCTGTCGCTGCTGAAGACCGGCGATATCGTCGTTCTCGACGTCGAGGCCGGGCGACTCGACATGAAGGTGTCTGAAGAGGAACTGGCGCGGCGCCGCGAAACCATGAAGCCGACGGCGCGAATCTACGACCGCTCCTTCACAGCCCTTTACCAGCGCTCGGTGACGCAGGCCGACGAGGGCTGCGACTTCGATTTCCTCACCGGTCCTCGCAACCTGCCCGAACCCGAAATCTACTGAGGCCGTCATGCCAACCGAATTCTTCAATCCGTTCAGACGCTTCTTTGCCGAACAGCCCAACGGTTCCATGCTGGGCACCTGGCTGATGTCGGCGGCTCCCGGGCCGACGGAGGCGATCGGCCATGTCGGCTTCGATTTTCTGGTCGTCGACATGGAGCACGTGCCCCTCGACGTTTCCACCCTGCCGGAGATCCTGCGCGCCGTGGCGGCCACGCCGGCGATGCCGCTGGTGCGCATCGCCTGGAACGACCGGGTGCTGATCAAGCGGGTGCTCGATGCCGGTGCCGAGACCATCATGGTGCCCTTCGTCCAGACCGCCGAAGAAGCGCAGGAGGCCGTCGCCGCCGCCAAGTACGCTCCGATGGGCGTTCGCGGCGTCGCGGCGGTGCACCGCGCCTCACGATTCGGCGCGGTCGGCGACTATCTCAAGCGCGCTAACGATGAGACCTATGTGATCGTCCAGCTCGAAACGCCTGAGGCGGTCGGGCGCTTGAAGGAAATCGCCGCCGTGCCCGGCATCGACGGCCTCTTCGTTGGACCGAACGATCTCGCGGCCTCGATGGGCCTGATCGGACAGGTCGGTCATGACGACGTGCAGGCCCTCCTTTCCAAGGCGGCGGCCGAAGCGCGCGAGGTCGGCAAGCCGATCGGCATCGTCGGACCCAACCCGGCGATGGTGCGGCGGTTCATGGACTACGGCTACAATTTCTGCGCGGTCGCATCCGATATCGGCATGATGACCGGCCGGGCGCGCGACTGGCTCGGCGAGCTTCGCGGCGTGCAACCGAGCGAAACCGACCAAAACCGCCCGGCCTACTGACGACGTCGGCCCGCCCTTCGAAGTCCGGCACGAACCGCCTCGGTTCGTGCCGGTGGCGGTGCCGGGGAACCCGCGGCGGTGACCCGCCCCCCCTTGCTTTCGGCGTGGATGCGGCCCTCCCCTCATCCAGGCAGGCCATGGCGGCGCCGGACGGTCCGGCCAGAAGCATTTCAGGACTCCAGCCCGTGACCCTTTATCTGCCGATCGCCGAGATGTCGGTGAATGTTTTTGTGATCGTCGGGATGGGGGCGGCGGTCGGCTTTTTGTCGGGGATGTTCGGGGTGGGCGGCGGCTTTCTGATCACGCCGCTGCTGATCTTCTACAACA
>NZ_JAZHFT010000005.1:0-163601 GCF_036541425.1 Consotaella aegiceratis | reverse complement strand
CAGGTGACTGCGCTTTTTAGATCGATCGGCTGGTCCCATTCCCACTCCATCATGCAGCGCCTTTCAGCGACTGCGGACAGAAGCATGACCTCGGCGACAGGATGTAGGGAAATTGGGGTTGACCCAGGACGGCCCGTTACAGAAGAACTGTCCAGCTTGCCCTCGCCATCCACCACGCACACGCTCGTCGACTCGAGCGACATGTCCAGCCCCGCATAGAACTCCATTATTCGCCTCCTTCGCCGATCCCCGGAGCGCACCGCGCGCTCGCTTTGAGGGTGGTTTCGGAGAGGTATCATCGCCGCAGCCGCGACGCTGGCGAGCGGGCACCAGTCAGTACCCCGGCTAACTCAACCTTTGGATGGCTGGCACGACGATACTTACCCAGAGATGCGACAGCGGCATAACAATAATTAGGCCCGGAAGGAGGTTGGCGATTGGAAACGACTTAATGCCGCAAACACGGAGCCCCGTTACGAGCATAATGATCCCGCCAAGCGCCGAGAAGTCGGTCATCATCGCTGGAGTGGTCAGCGCGAGGATTGCTTGACCCAAGATCAACAGGACGACCTGTACAATGAACTGAGGAATGGCGATCAACGCGACCGGCAGACCAAGCAAAGTTCCAAAAATGGTTGCAGTAAGCAAATCAAGTAACGATTTGGTGAAAAGTATCGTCGGGTCCCCAGTAAGACCCTCGTTCATCGATCCAAAAATTCCGGTTCCAGAAGCGACAAAAAGCACCAGGATCCCCGTAAACAGGTCCAGGTACGCCTCGTGCGATAGTGTGGATCCTTGTTTTTTTGGAGAAAATTTATCTATAAATATCCGGACAGCAGAAGCTGCTCGACCGATTTTCGCTTCGATTGAGAGTATCTCTCCGATAATCGCACCGAACAAAAGAGACCCAATGACCGCTGGCAGTGCGTGCATATTTGCAATCATTGGGATACCCATCCCCATGGACGCAGCTCCGAATGTCAACGGAAGTTGCTTCCGGAATTTTTCGCCCAATCGGTTACCGGTAAGTCCGCCAATGACTCCGCCAATGAACACACATGAAGAATTAATAATTGGACCGATCATGAGAGTGTTTTTACCAGAAAATCTATCTTGGATTTTGTTAGATTTATCATTGAAATACCAACGATCTTTTTCGATTTTTATATAACTATCGCGGACGAGACGAAATAATCAAGGTAACCATTTGTCCATATTATATTATTCTATTGATCCGCGAATAGGCTTCGTACGCGACAGTATCGTTAAGATGCAATCGACTCCCAAACGCAACCGCGTTGGTCAGACCGACGGCATGCTTCGATGATCTCTTCATAGATTGCCGCTTTTTGCGCGGTTCGCAGCAGTTGCGTCCGCCCGATGGCTGAATTTGGTGCGTCTATTGCGGCAGCCAAACCACAATATATATTTGCCAGCGCACCGAGCTCCCTGGCATATGAGTGCGGTGGTGGCGGCTCACTTGCAATTTCCTCTTGCACCCTTCCGCGGAATATTGCACTTGAACCGTCGGCCCGATCAATCCATAGTCTCTCGGGCTCTTCGGATCTCCATGTCACCGAGGCCGAGGCGCCATAGATTCGAGCTTGAGCCCAGAGCTCAATCCCAGGATGCGTTCGCCACGCGAGGAGAGCGCCCCTTGCTCCAGATGCATAGCGCAAGAAGACCTGCGCGACGTCTCCATTGATCGTGCCAGCCTCACGCCCAGACGTATCCGCCAAAACGTGATCAAGGCGTTCTACCGCGATCAAATCGCTAATACTGACCGCCTTTCGAAGTATCGAGTGAAGACCAAAATCGGCTGTATTGAATCCAGATTCTCGATTATCAGCCACTTCGACGACGATCTTTCCTACACGCCCCAAGACTCCGCTTTCGATAAGCTCTCGAAGAAAAATGAGTTGCTCACACCCAACCAGACGATCTGACACGAGAGCCAGTCGTTCGACATGGATGCTTTGTCGAGCGAGTTCACGGATCGTTTTGCTATCACTCGCGAGAGGAGCCTCACAGATCACGTGGCAGCCCGCTGCCAGGGCGAGCGAAGCAAGGGGCGCCGATCGTTCCGCATCGGCAATGATCAACACGACATCAATAGGGTTATCGTCAAGCGCCTGCGCCGAGAGCATTTGCTCCGCCGACTGATGGGCACCCCCCTGTGACACGACTGACCCCAATTGCCTAGGCTCGTCAGCACTGACATTCGCGTCTTCCAGCGCCACCTCCGCAACGACCCGAAAGCGAGGACAGGAAAGGATTGCCTGTCGATGTAGGTTTCTTACAGCGTCACTGTGGTCGGCGGCGACGATGCCAACACGAATATGCGGGTCACTCATTTGAAATGCCCCCTGGGTCTCAGAAACTTCTCGCGCCATAGCAATCTCATCGAGACGACCCGTTCGTGGTTCATAGGGCGCCGCGTCGGAGACAAGGTGATAGTGAGTAGAACTTCTTAGCAACTATGCCTACTGGCAATAAATTCGCATGCTCTTGCAGTTATAGCCATTATAGTAAGCGACGGCCCCACCGTGCCGGCTGTAACGAAACTGCTCGCGTCGGTGACGAAAACATTATCCGCGTCCCAACATTGATTGTGTTGATTGACAACCGAATTGCTCGGATCGTTGCCCATTCGTGCGCCGCCGCTTTCGTGGATGGCGGCTCCAATGCCGAGACTTTTCCCGAAAGAATAGCGAAAGAATAGGCGCATCAATTGAGAACTATTGCGCATTGCCGTATTAGGCTCGTCTAGCCCCAAAGCCGTGCCGGCAAAGTCAATTTTGAATCCGTTATCAAGCACCATTTCCTTCACGCATCGAAGCTGCTCCTTCATCAACTTCAAGTCGTTCTCTCCGAGCGTGCAATCGATGCGCGGGGCTGGGATACCCCAGGCATCCTTCGTCCTCCGGTCGAGCGTGATGCGGTTCTCTTCCCGCGCGAGCATCTCGCCGAACCCCATCAAGCCAAACTGAGACGGCTGCCCGTCAGGAACGAACCATCGACCGACAACGCCTTGGTAGCCGAATCCTCTGATGAAATCGGGGTGTGTCACCGTGTCCAGATTTTGGAACCTCGGGACGTAGATGCCGCCGACGGCACGACGCGACGGATCTTGCGGGACTGTGTCGTCCTCATACCAACCTTGGCTGTCGGGAACCGAGCCCACAACCAAGCTCGGCGTTTGGTCCATGAAATACCGGCCCAAATGCCCTGAGGAATTCCCAACGCCGTTCGGATGACTCGAACATGCGGAATTCAGCAACAAGCGGACAGATTCGATCGCCGATGCACAGAGGACGACCACTTTTCCATGAACGGAACGTTCTTCCCGACTTTTTCGGTCGACGTAGACAACTCCGGTTGCTTTGCCGGAGCTCGGATCGATAGCCAACCTCTTTGCCACCGCGTTGGTGCGCAGATCGAGCAATCCAGTGTCGATTGCAGACTGAACGCCGCGCGGTACACGGCGCAAATTCGGGCCAGCAAAACGCCAGCTGATGACTTTACGCTCGGGCCACTTGGCTTCGACGTTCCGTTTGAACTTTTTCTCAGATTCAGTCAGTATCGGGGATTTAATATAGTGACCGTCCGGCAAGTTTGGAACATGATCATCGCAGCCATAGACGCCGATATATTCTTCTATACGATCATAATACGGGGCAAGATCTGAATAGCTGATCGGCCAATCCTGGCCATAGCCGTCGCGGCTCGCAGCCTTAAAATCATAATCAGACATCCGCAGTAGCACGCGCCCATAGGTGTGCAACCGACCGCCAAGCTGACGGCCTCTTATCCATAAAAAATACCTACCAAGCGGTGTAGTATAAGGGTTCTCCCGGTCATTGACGAACAAGTGTCGATTTTCGTCGCTGATGTAAGTCGCTCGCGCCTGGATCATCTGCCCGGTAAGCGCAATTTTCATACGAGAAAGAACATCGACGCCTTTGAGCGTCTTTGCATCCATCGAGGGTGGAAAATCCTTCTCGCCAAGGAATGGCCCAGCCTCGAGCAGAACCGTATGCAGCCCCCGTTCGGTCAGCTCCTTTGCAGCAATGCTGCCGGCCACTCCCGAGCCGATTACTATGGCATCGTACTTCGTGTTGTTCATTTCGGACCTCGATTGCCCCGCCAAAAGATCGGCTTCCAGCGGGGCACATCACTTGTGGCTAGGCAGATGCCGGCAGCTCGGCGAAGACGATGAACGCCGGTTCGGGAACGGAAATTTCGGTAAGCGGGCTCAAACTCCCGTCGTGTTCGTTCACAGCGAAGGAGCGCACGAGATTGGCTGGTCGATCAGCAACCAGCATGAAAGTTCCTGTTGGATCCAGCACGAAGCTCCTTGCGGCCAAGCCGGGATGAACCGACTTTGCCAGTTGGACAGAACCGAGCCGGGTGAGTTTCCCTCGTTCATCGACGCTGAACCAGGCGACCGAGTCTTCACCCCGGTTGTTCACGTAGGCAAAGGAACCGTTCGGATGCAGCCGCAAATCCGCTGGCTCATTGTACCCGTCGAACGAGTCTGCGACAGTCGACGTCTTGTCCAGGAGGGCCAGCGTGCCGGTGGTCGCGTCGAAGTCGAATGACATCAGTTCGGACGAGAGTTCGCATGTCATCAGCGCGCGACTCGTTTTGGGATCAAAGACGATGTGCCTGGGACCGGTCACGTCAGGCGTACGGAAGACGGACGCTTCTTCCAGGGTCACGCCCAGACGGTAGACGAAGATCTGGTCGGTGCCTTTGTCGCAAACGATCGCGAAACCCTCGGAAGGATCGACGACCACGCAATGCGCATGCGCGCTGGCCTGGGCGTGCCCGCCTACCTGAGGAGATGTGTTGGGATCGTTGCCATGTCCTTCCAGAGCGATCAGATCCCGGATTGCCGCGATCCGACCGTCCGTCTCCAGATCGAACATGATGACGGTCGAGTCATCGTAAAGGTATTCGGACCCCCAGGTACCCTCGGCAGATTTCACGACGTGCTCGATGTGATCGAAACCGCCGTGCGTTGCAGCGAAAAGAGCGCCCCGCTCCTTGGCGACGGACAAGTAGGACGGGTTCGCGCCCGGAGTCCGCTCCGAGTTCAGCCAAGTCAAGCCGCCATCCGTTTGAGATACGGAGAACGCATGAACCGCGGCCGGCGGATCCACCGGGCCTCGACCGTCGTTCTTGTGCTCGTTGGCCACATACAGCGTGTGGGTATTGGCCGCATAGACCAGATAGCCCGCGTCATTCGGCTCGGTAACCCGAGCCAATGGCGTCAGCGCACTGCCGTCCCACCCGACCTCGAACGAGAAGACGCCGCCACCTCCGGGGGTCGGTCCATTCTTGTAAGAGCCTACATAGGCGATCAGCCGATGTAGTTCACCTTGAGACGCGCTGGCGGCCGAAGCCTCTCGATTGCCAACCGCAGCAGCTGCCACAGCGGCAGCACCTGCTGTAAATTGTCTTCTGGTCATTTTCAAAGATTTCCCTCCTCAACTCAGCTTAAATTTGCGCAATAAACGCCATCAGAGATCTACTATTCTCCGATAATCCTCCTCAGCATTTCTTGATGGCGGCGGACCTGTTCAACCTCGCTCATCATCTCTTCTCGACCCCGATCTTGAAAGTATCTTTGCCCCTCGTATTCCGAGTTGATATAACCTTGGAATCCTCCGGACTTCAGAGCGTTGATGCCCGACTCGTAGTCGATGGACATGTCTTGGAATTCGCCTGGGCGATCTGGAATAGGCGACATGTTGTAGAATTTGCCGTGGACACTCACCACATGGCCGGCGGCTGTAAGCTCGCGCAGAACCTCGGGAGACGTGTTAGAAAGCATCAATGCTTCGGAAACCACCGTATAATCGAGCTCCGTCGCCTCGGAAAAAGCTCGATCAGCAAAGGCCTTCACGCCGCCAAAGGCATCGGCGAACTGAGGCTGGCATTCCCCTGTCTTGAGAAAGCGCCCGAAATCGGCGCGCAAATTGCCGGCGGTCGCGTAGGACATATCAACAAAGCCGAACGGAGCCCTGCCGCCATGGAGCAGTTCCGCGAGCTCAAGGGCAGCTTCGCAGGCTTCACGTTTGGCTCCACGGCGCTCGAACCAGGCCAAATGAACCTCCGACGGCCGGCGCCCGAAAATTCCAAAATCCGGCACGATTCCGAGATGCTTCGTCCCCGACTTTTCGATAAAGTCGACGATTTCCGTCACCTGCTGCCCCTCGAGGGGCATTGGTTGATGGATCTCCTTTCCAAGCCGGATATCGAGAGCTTCGGCGTCCGGCAGAGCCGCAAGCATGACGCTCAGTGGAACGACCGACAGCACCCTCACATTGCGAAATCCGAGACGTTTGGCGAGCCGAAGGTCCTGTTTGAGCCTCTCGCCGCACTCCTCGATGCTCATGACATGGTCGCGGAACTGCAGAACGTCCATGGAGACGTCCATCGTGACGGGCTCTGTTCCGTAACGTTCCATCCATGCAAACCATTGATGGACGAACGCATCTCCCGGATCGGGATATCGAAGCGACATCTCGTCGACAATTTCGATTCCCGTGGCACCATGCAGGTTATTGCCAACCTCAGCGATCTGCTCTTCCAAAGACAGCTCTTTGAAGAACTGCGTTTGCTGGTAACTGTAGAGAGAGACCCCGCGCTTCATTGTCCAGACTCCTCATCCGTATTCAAAACGAGTGAATATGCGACGATCTGAGGGGTCTTATCGGATCCTGCGCCGGATCCCGGCTTTGGAGGATTGCGGACCCATTCCTCGTCGGTCGGAAGGTAGCCGTACGCCGCCAAGACGGACTGCTGAAAGCGGATCGTATGCATTCCCGGCGCCAGCCCCCCGGGCGAGGCCACATGGAGGATCGCCTCGTCGTCATAGTCCCAGTGTTCGGAGGTTGCCGCCTTAAGATCCTCAAAGGATCTTGGCGGCTGCCCGTTAATCTCGAACTGCTGGGCTTCCCTGGGATATTCGCGAGCATCGACTTCAATGTAGTAGCCGTTGTGCAACGACAGGTATACACCGCGATAGTTGGCATGACGCACCGCGAGCGTGAACCCAATAATCTTATCGTCTTTTTTTTCATTCCTTAAGCTGTTCGACCTGATGAGAAAGTTCTCAAACATATTATTTCCTCCTATTTCGAATAATTCTGATTTATATTTTGGCTGACCCGAATCCGAACCCAAGTTGCTGTTTAGCGAAAATTGTCGGATCTCTTTCGCCCCTCAGGAGTTGCAACGCGTTCGCTTCTACGTCGGCGCAGATCCGCCTGTTCAGCATCAAAGGCACGAGTTCGATCCGCTGGCCTCCCAAATGATTCCGATCACCACCCATACACCTTGTCGGATATGTAGTTTATGTGTCATTACGGCGCAAGAGAACAGCTATTATCGTTCAATAATTGAATTATTTCGTTTTCGTTGCCGCGTGACGAGCAAGGGGGCGCGAACGCCAAAAGCCCTAGGACGGATCGACAATCAGGCCATCCAGAGCATGATAGCGGCGAGGGCTGCGAAGCCGACGAAGTGGATTGTGCGTCGCTCGTAGCGTGTTGCGAAGCGGCGGAAATGCTTGAGGCGATTGAAGCATCGCTCGATCCGATTGCGTTGCCTGTAGACGACGGCGTCGTGTGGGATGGCGATCTTGCGGGTGCGGTTTGAAGGGATCACCGCTTCGGCGCCGGATCGGGCGATGATGGCGCGCAAGGCATTGCTGTCATAGGCTTTGTCGGCGAGCACGGCCTCGCCTGTTTGTCCTTCGAGCAAGGCGGGAGCCTGGGTGACATCGCCCACCTGGCCTGCGGTGACGATGAAGCGCAAGGGGCGGCCCAGCGGTAATCCTGCGGCGAAGCTTGCGATTACCCATAAGTGCCGGGACCGCCTTCGGGATTTTGGGCCAAAGTTCTTGAACCCGATGAATCGGCTATGATTCCTGTGTGAGCACCTGATGATGCGGTGAGGTGCTCAATGGCGCGTATGAAGGAGCAACGGTCGGCACGTTTGCAGCATTGGTCGGAAGGCGAGGTCGATGCCCGGGCGTTCAAGGACGCTCGTCTCGGCCGTCGATTCGCGGACCTGCTTTGGCGTTTCGGACGGCCGCAAACCGATCCTCTGGAAGCTCGTCACGGACATCGATGTAGCCTCCCTCGACGAGGCCGTCGAGAAGCTGCACTGGTACGCCATGCGCTGGAAGATCGAGCTCTTCCACAAGATCCTGAAGTCGGGATGCCAAGCCGAGGATGCCAAGCTGCGCACGGCCGATCGTCTCGCCAATCTCGTCGCGCTCTTTTCCATCGTCAGTTGGCGTGTGATGTGGATGACCATGATCGCTCGCGCCGCGCCCGACGCTGACCCGGCCACCGCGCTGACGCCCGGGGAAATCGCCATCCTTGATCGCCTCTTCGCTGACAGCGGCAACCGCGGAGCAAAACCGGGCACGCTTCAGCTCTACATGATCAAGCTGGCCCGTCTCGGCGGCTATCTCGCCAGGGCGTCCGATCCTCCACCTGGCAACATGGTCGTCTGGCGAGGATGGCGGCGGCTCATCGACATTCATATCGGAACCGAACTTCATCCCGGCCCGACTTGTGGGTAATCGCAAGCTTTGCGATGCCTCGAAGGCCGATTTCCCGACCGGCGTGGAGATCGCCGAGGGCGAATTGCTCGATCTCGATGCCTTGCGCGCTGCGTTCCAAGGCGTTCGGACGCTCTTCCTGCTCAACGCGGTGACCGGCGACGAATTCACACGGGCGATCATCACGTTGAACATCGCCCGCGAGGCGGGTGTCGAGCGGGTCGTCTATCTGTCGGTGTTCAACGCCGATCATTCTGTCAACGTGCCGCACTTCGCAGTGAAAGCCGGCGGCGAGCGGATGCTCGTCGACATGGATTTCAGCGCCACGATCCTGCGCCCGACCTACTTCATCGACAAGGAGGTCATTTTCGATCACGGCGTCTATCCCATGCCGATCGGCAGCAAGGGCGTCGCCATGGTCGACGCAAGCGACATCGCCGAGGTCGCCGCGATCGAACTGATCCGCCGCGATTCTGCGCCGGGCAAGCTGCCGGTCGAGACCATCAATCTGGTCGGCCCCGACACGCTGACCGGCCCCGAGGTCGCCGCGATCTGGTCGGAGGTTCTCGGTCGTCCCATTGCCTATGGCGGTGACGACCCGAGCGGTTTCGAGCAGGCCATGGCCGGCGTCATGCCGAAGTGGACGGCCTATGAAATGCGCCTGATGGCTGAACGCTACGTCAGCGACGGCATGATCCCGGAAGCGGGTGACGTCGAGCGCCTGACCGAGCTCCTCGGCCGCCCGCTCCACTCCTATCGCGACTTCGCGACCGCGCTCGCCTCGCAGCAGAGCGCAGCCGGTTGAGCGCCGGAGCCGAAGCGCTCAAGCCTGGTATCAAGGGCCTCGCCCGAAGCGCTGCTGAGACGATCGACAGGGCGAAAGCCGCGAGGCAGAAACGGGAGGATGGGGCGATGCCGCACCCTCCGTGCGAGTGGCCGCGATCGAGCCTGCGCAATGGGTCCGTCCGGCCGTCCGTCCACTCTGCGCTCGCAGCGGACGAGCGGCCATCCCCGGTCTTTGATCTGCCGCCTCGCGTCGTCGCCTTCAATGATGTAGAGACCGAGACATGGTGCATCGACGAAGGACGCTCTAAGGTTTCGGCCGGCTTTTCGGCGTTCTATCGGCCCTCTCAGGAAAGGTGAAGATGGCAACGGCTGTCCCGGTCCGAGCTCGGCGCGAGGCGTGATCTTTAAAAGGCCGTTATCGGCGTGCGCAGAGTTTCGGAGTGGGCGACCGAGTCGCGGCACTTCTGCAATGCCCTCATCCCGTTCTGGGGCAAACAGCGACGTCTCTATGATAACGATGGCCGACGTTCTCGGCAGTCTGGACTGATATCACCGTGACCCTTTACCTGCCGATTGCCGAACTTTCGATCAATGTGTTCGTGATCATCGGGATGGGGGCAGCTGTCGGGTTCGTGTCCGGCATGTTCGGGGTGGGCGGCGGCTTTCTGATCACGCCGCTGCTGATCTTCTATAACATTCCGCCGGCCGTGGCCGTGGCGACCGGCGCCAACCAAGTGGTGGCGTCGTCGTTTTCCGGCACGCTGGCGCAATACCGACGCGGCGCGGTCGACTTCAAGCTCGGCATCATGCTTCTGATCGGCGGCATGATCGGCTCTGTCGCCGGCGTTGCCTTGTATACGGTACTGCGCCGTCTCGGCCAGCTCGACCTCGCCGTCTCGCTGCTTTACGTCGTCTTCCTCGGCACCGTTGGCGGGCTGATGCTGGTCGAGAGCATCAACACCATGTTTCGCTCGAAGGGCGGCGGGACCGGCGAGGTTCGCCACAAGTCCCATCACAGCTGGATCCACGGCCTGCCCTTCAAGATGCGCTTCAAGCGCTCCAAGCTTTACGTCTCGGTCATTCCCGTGTTCGGCCTGGGGGCCCTGATCGGGCTGCTCGCGGCCATCATGGGCGTCGGCGGTGGCTTCATCATGGTGCCGGCGATGATCTATCTGCTGCGGGTGCCGACCAAAGTCGTCGTCGGCACCTCGCTGTTTCAGATCATGTGCACGGCGGCGATCACCACCGTTCTGCAGGCGGGGATGAACTACACGGTCGACATCGTGCTGGCCTTCCTGCTTATGGTCGGCGCCGTGGTCGGCGCCCAGTTCGGCGCGCAGGCGGGGCGCAGGCTGCGCGGCGACCAGCTGCGCGCGCTGCTCGCCATTCTCGTGCTCGCCGTGTGCGTGCGTCTGGGCGTCGAACTCGTCCTGACGCCGGACAATCCCTATTCGTTGACCTCTCCTGCCGGAGAACTCCAGTGATCCTCGGCGCTATCCGGCTGCTCGCCCTTTTTCTCTTCGCCGGCTTGGCGGGCGAGCCGGCGATGGCGCAGCAGCGCGAATCGTTCGAGATCGGGCTGTCGACGGACCGGATCGCCATCACCTCGAACTTCAATGGGGCGCGGCTGGTAATCTTCGGCGTGCTCGACAACGCCGACTACGAGCTGCTGCGCCAGGGCCGCTACGACATCGTCGTCGCGCTGGAAGGGCCGCGACGTCCCGTGGTGGTGCGCAAGAAGGCGCGTGTCCTCGGGCTCTGGATCAATCGCGACTCCGAAAGCTTCGAGACCGCGCCGGCGTCCTATTCGCTGGCCTCGACCCGCCGGCTGACCGATGCGACGCGCGAAGAGACGCTGCGCCAGCTTTCGCTCGGCACCAGCTATCTGCGCCTTGGCCTGCCGCGCGACGCCGCAGAGGAGACCGCCGAGCGCGACGAGTTCGAAGCGGCGCTCCGGCACATCCGTGAAACGACCGGCCTCTACACCGAAACCTACGGCTCGGTGGATTTCGTCAGCTCGACACTGTTTCGAGCCGATCTGGCGCTGCCGGCCGATCTGCCGGTCGGTCAGCACATGGCGCGTGCCTTCCTGTTTCGCGACGGCATCATGCAGCAGGCGCGTTCCGAGCCGCTCTGGGTGGTCAAGACCGGGCTCGAAAGCCTGATCCAGGACTATGCGGTGCGCGACGGCTATCTCTACGGTGTGTTCGCCGTCTTCCTGGCGATCTTCACCGGCTGGTTCGGCCGCATCGTCTTCAAACGGGACTGACCGAACGGCAGTTTGGCTGCCGAATGGCTTGGGCATGAGATTTCTTGGCCGCAAATCGACACCCGGATGCTGCCAGGCGGGGTATCGGCCGCCCAGTCTCCAGATCATCGGGGACCGCGGCCTATTGCCGGGGCACGGATGTGACGGGCGCATTCAGGAAGAGGGTGGCGGCCGGTAACGAAAAGCTGGCATCGATCGGCCTCGACCCTTGAGATCGAGCCGAAATCTACGCTAGCTTGTCTGTCTATGTAGACAAGTTGGGCAAACGGCGATGTATCTCGGATTGGACGTTGGCACGTCGGTTTTCAAAGCCGCGCTGTTCGATGAAACCGGCCGCGAACGGGCCGAAGTGACGCGCCGGATGCGGCTTCGGCCTGCGCCCGTGGCCTGGTCCGAAGTCGATGGCGAGGCTGTCTGGCAGACGGCGGTGGAGGTGATCGGCGCCCTTCTCGTTCGGGCAGGGGCAAGCGCTTCGGAGATCGCCGGCATCGGCATCACCGGCGTAATGGTCGGGGCGTG
Organism: Consotaella aegiceratis; assembly: GCF_036541425.1. NCBI lineage: Bacteria > Pseudomonadati > Pseudomonadota > Alphaproteobacteria > Hyphomicrobiales > Aurantimonadaceae > Consotaella > Consotaella aegiceratis. The sequence continues at coordinate 151,446 of NZ_JAZHFT010000005.1, read as the reverse complement.
GCTGATCGACGATACCGGCGCGATCGTCCGTCCGCCGATCCTGTGGAACGATGCCCGGTCGCAGGCTCTGGTCGATCGCAAGTGGGCTGACGATCCGGAGCTCTTCTCCAAGGTGTTTGCCCATTCGGGCTCGATCATGCAGCTTGGCTGCACGCTTCCGGTGCTGGCCTGGCTGCAGGAGAACGAGCCGGAGAACCTGGCCCGCGCCCGCCACGTGCTGTGTGCCAAGGACTATCTGCGCTATCGTTTGACGGGCGAGATCGCCACCGATGAATCGGAAGCCGCGATGTCGCCGGGCTCGGCCGTCACTCGCGCCTTTGACGAAGAACCGGCGCGTCTGCTCGGTGTCGCCGAATGGATGCCGCTGCTTGCACCGGTGCGCCGGGGCGAGACCCTTGCCGGCACCGTGTCGCACGGCGCGGCAGAGGCTACGGGGCTGGCGGCCGGTACCCCGGTGGCGATCGGTACTGGCGACACGAGCGCTTGCCTGCTCGGCGCCGGCTGCCATGAGCCGGGTCAGGCCGCGACCGTACTGGGCACGACCTGTCTTAACGGCGTGATCTTCGATCGTGCGGTCTATGAGCCCAAGGATCTGGGCCTCTTGTTCATCGTTCCGGGCCAGCGCTGGATGAAGACCATGGTCAATGTGGCGGGCACCGCGGTCATCGACTGGTGCCTGTCGACGCTTTGTCCCGATCTGGCGGCCATGGAGGCGCCCTTCGACGCGCTCGGAGCGGAGGCCGAGGCGAGCCGGGCGGGCGCAAACGGCGTCACCTTCGTGCCCTATCTGTCGAGCAGCGGGGTGATCGCGCCGCGCATCGAGCCGAAGGCGCGCGCCGGTTTCCTGGGCTTGGCGCCGCAGCACGGCCGTCCCGACATGGTGCGCGCAGTGTACGAGGGCATGGCCTATGCCATCCGCGATTGCTTCGAGGCGATCGGCGGTCTGTCCGGCGCGATCCGTCTGTCGGGCGGAGGAGGGCGCAGCGCCTTCTGGTGCCAGGTGATCGCGGATGTCACCGGCGCGCCGGTCGAGATTCCGGACGGCACCCAGTTCGGCGCCAAGGGCGCGGCCCTGTGCGCCATGGTCGCGAACGGGCACTACGAGACCATCGGCGAAGCCTGCGCGGCAACGTTTCGAGCGCAACGCCGGCACGAGCCCGCTTCCGCGATGAAATCGGCCTATGACGCCGGCTTCGAACGCTTCACGGTGGCCAGCCGCGCGTCGCTGGATGTTCTCACCGCGGTTGCCATCTGAGGCCGGCGCCCGGCCTTACGCTTTGAAGTCGCCGAAGCCGATGGCATAGCTCCATTGGCGCGGCTCTTCGGTTAAGCTCTCATCGGGCTCGAACAGGAAGCCGGTGTGACGAATGTAAATGTCCAGCGGCACCGGCAGCATGGAGATGCGTGACAGCTCGATGGCCGCCCCGGTCTGATCGCGGGCGCGGCGCACGGCGATGAAGATCGGGCTCGCCGGCACGATTTTCAGAAGGGCGGCGGTGTCCTCGTCCGCCACGGCCGGCACGTACTGGTCCTCGGCCTGGACAATGGTGCGGCCGAACTGCGTCCGCAGCGTCTGGTAGAGCGATCTGTCGAGATGGGAGAGTTCGAGGCCGTCGAGAAGCGACAGGTTCAGACTGGTCGCCACCAGGGCCAAGGGCTGGCCATCGGCCGCCACGAGACGCTTGTGGCGGTAGACGGGCGCCTCCGAGCCGAGACGGAAAAACTCGGCCTCGGCCTCCGACGCCGCAAAGCATCCGCTTTCCAGGACCGTGAAGACGGGCTTCAGGCCTTGCGCCTCGATGCTTTCGGTAATGCTGGCGATGGCCCGGTAGCGCCGCTCGACGCCCTTGCGGTTGATGAAGGTGCCCATGCCGTGCTGGCGAACGAGCAGCCCCTCCTGCACCAGGATGTCGAGCGCCTGCTGGATGGTTCTGCGGCTGACCTTCCACTCGCGCGTCAACGGCAGTTCGCCGTCGATCTTGTCCATATAGTATCCCGAGACGATGCGGGCCCTGAGAACCTCGGCGATCTGGATGTAGATCGGCCGGTGGTCTCCGGCCAAGGCTGCTTCAGCTCTCACGCACGCCTCGAATGATGATCAGCTTCGTTGGTCTTGCCCCATGTACAGTCGACCGACTTCTTTTGCCATGGCCGCGAGAACCGCGTCGAGAATGATCCGGCCTTTTTCGGCCGAGGCCGCCCGGGGGTCGCCCAGAATGGGGCTTTGCGAGAACTCGCTCCAGCGATAGGCGACCGAGCTGAAATCTTCGGGAAAGTCCGGATAGTTCTCGATCGCCTGGCTCATGTCCACGGCTTCGGGCGCCAGATGAAGCATGTAGGACGTCTCGATCTCGCAGGCGTGCATATATCCGGCGCGGGCTTCCGGCCGCTCGCGCACCGCCTCGATCGCCTGGCCGGACCCGGGATAGAAGAAACTGGCGATGGTGAAGCGGGCCTCCTTGGCGCGGCGCTGGGCTTCGCGAATGGCGACGGCATTGCCGAGATGGGCGTTGATGACCGCCATCGCGCCGAGGCCCTTGGCCTTGGCCGCCATCGCGATTTCCACAATGGTCGCCGTCACCGTCTCGTTGGACAGGGTGAACGAGCCGGGCGCGTCGGCGAGCGACCACACCTGCCCAAAGGGCAGCACGGGCAGGCGCAGCACCGGCGTCGTCTCGGCGAGGCGTTTCGCGAGCGCCTCGGCCAGCCGCTCGGCCAGAAGATTGTCGGTGCCTGCGGGTAGGTGGTCGCCATGGCTTTCCACCGCGCCGATCGGCAACAGCAACACCGGCTTTTTGGCCAAGGCTGCCCGCATCTGAGCATCATTCAGGCGGGCAACGGATGTTTCTTCGAGGGTCAATGCGGGTCTCAGGGCTTGAAGATGAAGGCGCGCTGCGGGTTGGCGACGAAGAAGGCATGAACCAGCGCCTCTCCGTCGAAGCCGGCGTCGTTGGCCTGTTCGACGAAGCGCGGCTTCCAGCTTTCCAGGATGTAGCCGAGCCCTAGCCCGCCCTTGCCGTAGTTGCGGTACATGGTGCGCCGCGCGATATCGCCGCCGACGAGGATCTGATCCTGATGGCCGTGGCGTACCAGGTTCAGGATGCAGTCGATGAGCACGCTCTCGGGGTGGTACTTGATGCGGCTGATGCCGTCGAAGGACACGAAGACACCGGTCTCGGCGGCCTTCAGATGGACCCAGTGGTCGGGGTTGCGGTCCACATGGGCGATGGTCAGGCGGGTCGGATCGACACCCTCTTCCTTGACGATGGCGAGCTGCTCCAGGATCAGCGTGCCGAGTTCGGTGTGGGAGTGCAGCGGCGAGCCGGTCTCCTTGTGCGCGTCGAGGACGGCGCGCATCACCTTGTCCTCGCTTTCGGAAATGGTGTTGTAGCCGGTGCCGAACTTGGCGACGCCGCCCTTCAGGTCGGTGCCGTCCAGGCCGACGGTCAACTCGTTGACCACGTGCTGGCGGATCTCCGCCCGCGAATGGCCGGCGATCCATTGATCGAAGGTGCCGCCGGTGCCGGCCATCTGGCCCGGCCACATGATCGCCTTGTTGAAGCCGGCGGTGGCGATGATCTTGATGCCGGTGCGCCTGGAGATCGTCTCCAACTCGCGCGGGCAGCGGCCGTAGTCGATGGCGGTCGCGTCGTAGACGGCTTGGCCACCGGCCGCGGTGAACAGCTCCACGTCCTTGATCGAGGCTTCGATGTCGTCGATCAGGAAGTCGGTCTGGCCCTTTTCCTTCCAGAGCGGCGGGATGCAGTAGAGGTGGTCGTGGGCATAGGTGACGCCCAGGTCCTCCGGCGCGATGTCGCCGGTGAGAGTGCGGATGAACGGCATGGGTCAACGCCTCCGTTGCAGGTTGGCGAGAGCCAGGGCGACGATGATGATGACGCCCTGGAGGATGAAGCGCGCGGCCGAGGGAAGCGACAGCACGTAAAGCAGGCTTTGCAGGAAGAAGAGGATCAGGCTGCCAGCCATGGCGCCGGCGGGCAGAAACACCCCGCCGGTGAAGAGGGCGCCGCCGATCACCGCCGCGGCGATGGAATCGACGGTGTAGGCGTCGGCGATGCCGATCGTGGCCATGCCGGTGATTGCCGACAGGAGAATGCCGCCAAGCGTCGCCAGCAGGCTTGCCAGCACGAAGGACAGGATCACCAGCGCATCGGCCGCGATGCCGGAGAGGCGGGCCGCGCGTGCGTTGGCACCAGACAGAAGCATCTTGCGGCCGGCGAGCGTGAAGTGGATGAGCACGAGAAGCGCGATCGACACGACGAGCCAGATCACCACGGACCACGGCACGACGCCGCCCAGCCAGCCTTCGGTGATCACTCGGAACTCCACCGGGATCGAGCCGCGCGGGCTGCCGCCGGTGAAGTAGAGGACGATGCCGGTCACCATCAGCGACGAGGCGAGGGTCGCTAGAAAGGCCGGGATCCGCAGAACCACCACGAGCAGGCCATTCGCCAGACCGACCGCCAGTCCGCAGCCGAGCGTCAGCGTCAACGCCAAGGCCAGATTGTCGATGTCGCCGGCGAAGGCTGTCGCCAGAACCACGTTGGCGAGACTGGCCGTCGCTCCCACCGACAGATCGAGGCGACCCATCATCAGGATCAACGCCTGCCCCAAGGCGATGACGCCGAGAGGGGCAGCCTGCCGGGCGTTATCGAGCACCTGAGGCACGGATACCCGGCCGGTAGCCCAGAACAGAATGCCGATCAGCACCGCCAGCAGCAGCGCGGCGCGAAGCGTCGCGCTGGAGGGACGGATCGGGTGGAGGCGGGCGGCCAGCATCGTCATGAGACACCCTCCGCGGCCTTGCCGCGCATGAAGAAGACGAGGGCGAGGATGAAGATCAGGCCGCGCACGATCGCCTGGAGATTGGTGTCGAGGTCGAGCAGGTTGAACATGTTGCCGATGAAGACCAGCGAGACGGCGGCGAACAGCACGCCGAGCGGCGCACCACGACCGCCGCTCAAGGCCACGCCGCCCAGGATGGCCGCCGCCACCGCGTCGAGCGTGTAGGGTACGCCGATGAGCGGATCGCCGGAGAGGATGCGGATCGACAGGATCACGCCGGCCGCAGCGGCCAGGAGGCCGGACAGGACGTAGGCGGACAGATCCACCCTCGAGGTGGCGATGCCGTTGGCGAACGCCGCATGGGCATCCGATCCGAAGGCGTAGAGGACCCGGCCAGGTCGCGTCCAGCCCATGGCGAGCGTGGCCAGAGCATAGCAGGCGACGAGGATGAAGAGGGCGGGGCCGAGCAGACGGTCGGCCTCGAACAGTAGCGCGTAGAAGGCATAGTCCACCTCGCCGCCGGGAGACGGCAGGACGAGAAGCGCGGCCCCCTGGATGATCGCGCCCGTCGCCAGGCTCATGATCAACGGGTTGATCCTCAGCGCGAACACGCCGAATGCCGTCACGGCTCCGGCCAGGGCGCCGGCACCGAGGGCAGGCGGTACCGCCAGCCAGCCGAGCGTCGGCGACAGCGTCGCCATCAGCGCGGTCGCCAGGCTCATGGTGGCCCCCACCGACAGGTCGATGCGGCCGGCGAACAGGACGATGGCTTCCCCCAGCGCGACGAGGCCGAGCGGCAGAGCGCGATTGGCCAGGTTGGCCAGATTGGCGTCGGTGAGGAAGGACGGCGAAAGAAGGCTCGTCAGCGTGGCGAGCAAGAGCGCCAGAACGAACGCCGGCAGCGACAGCATCCAGTTGCGGCTGGCGGACCCCCTAAGCATCGGCCGCCTCCTCGGTCCTGGTTCGTGACCCCGCGGCATGGCGCATGATCGTTTCTTCCGAAAAGTCGGCACGCGGCACTTCCGCCGTGATGCGCCGTTCGAAAAGCGTCAGGATGCGGTCGCTGAGGCCGATGAGTTCCAAGAGGTCGGAACTGATCAGGACGACGGCGACACCCTGGTCCGTCAGTTCGCCGACGAGCCTGTAGATTTCGGATTTCGACTGGATGTCGACGCCCTTCGTCGGCTCGAACAGCACCAGAAGCTTGGGGACATGGGCAAGCCAACGGGCGAACACGACCTTCTGCTGGTTGCCGCCCGACAGCTCGCCGACCGGCTGATGGACGTCGCTGGAGCGGATCGAGAAACGCGAGAGTGCGTCCTCGCAGAACGCCATCTCGCGGCCCAGCGGCAACAGCCCCGAGCGCGTCTCGGCGGTAATCGCAAACAGGCTCATGTTCATGTGGATGGGCAGGCCGAGCGCCAGTCCGTCGTGCTTGCGATCGTCAGGAATGCTGGCGATGCCGGCCTTGATCGCCGAAGCCACGGAAGACAGAGCGAGCGGTGCGCCGTCGAGCGCCACGCGGCCGCGGGTGAACGGGCGGTCGCCGCAAAGCGCAGCGGCCAGCGGTTTCTGACCCTGGCCTTCCAGACCGGCGATCCCCAAAACCTCGCCGCTACGCACCGCCAGATTGATCGGCGGCATCTCGGCATTGGCCGCGTCTTCCAAGGCGAACACCACCTTGCGATCGGGCTCGATCGCCGGACGTTCAGGAAAGACGTTGGTGAGTGTGCGCCCGACCATCGCCTGAATCAGACTGTCCCGGTCGAAGTCGCCGCGCCGGGCTTCGAGGGTGAGTTCCCCGTCCTTGAGCACGACCACCCGGTCGGCTGCCGTCATCACTTCGTCCAGACGGTGCGAGATGAAGATGACGGACGTACCGCCCTGGCTGAGACGCGCCATCAGGTCCATTACGTGCCGGGCGGCCTGGGCCGAGAGCGAGGCGGTCGGTTCGTCGAGGATCAGGATCTGCGGCTCGCGCAGGATGGCGCGCGAAATCTCGACGATCTGGCGTTCGGCGGCCGTCAGGTCATAGCCGAAACGGGACGGATCGATGTCGAAGCCCAGATCCTTGAACAAGGTCGCGCAGTCGGCATGAAGCTGTTTCTGGCGGATGAGGCCAAAGCGGTTTTTCGGCTCGCGCCGGAAATAGATATTCTCGGCCACGGTGAGATCGGGCATCACCGCCGTTTCCTGATGGGCGAGGGCGATGCCGGATCGTATCGCTTCCTGCGGGCTGGCCGGCCGATAGCTTCGGCCGGCCAGGGTGATGGTGCCATCGTCGTAAGACAGACCGCCCGAAAGGATGTTCATCATCGTCGACTTGCCGGCGCCGTTCTCGCCGACGAGAGCCAGCACCTCTCCGCGCTCCAGCCGGAACGAGACGTTCTTGAGGACGCTGTTCTGTCCGAACGACTTGGACAATCCGGTCACCTGGACCAGAGGCTGTTCGGAGGGGCGGGGAGGCTGGTTCACGACAATGGAGGCCGGCTGCGTCAGTCCTGGAAGGTCGCGCGGACCTGCTCGTCCGAGAGCCGGGTGTTGTTCCAGAAGGAATCCGGCAGGTCGGGTCGAACATACTCGTCGAGATTGGTCTCGGTGATCATCGGCACCGGCAGGGTCTCGTCCTTCTCTACTTCTTCGCCGTGAAGCAGCTTCAGCGTCGCCAACAGCGTCTCGGAGCCGAGCCAGGTGGGCTTGGAGGGTGCGACGGATTCGAAGCCTTCGTCCTGCAGCGCGGCCCAGCGCTTCAGATATCCGTTGTTGTCCTCGCCGGTCATCGGCACCAGAGGACGCTGGGCGGCCTGCAGGGCGTCGATCGCCCCGAGCGTCATCGAGCCACCCTGGGACCAGATGCCGTCGATCTCCGGATTGGCCGCCAACAGGTTGGACACCGCCACTTTGGCCTTGGCGTAGTCCCAGCCGGCATCGACCGAACTGACGATCTCGATATCGGGGTATTCCTCGAAGACGGCCTGCGCGCCGGCCCAGCGGTCGTCGCTGGCCGAGATGCCGGCGATACCGTTCAACGCGATGATCTTGCCCTTGCCGCCGAGTTTGTCGGCGAGCCATTCGGCACCGGCCTTGCCAAAGTCCACATCGTCGACGGTGACCAGCAGGTCGTAGTCCTGGGATTTGATCTTGGAGGCAAGCAGGACGACCTTGATGCCCTTGGCGCGCGCCTTCTTCAGAACCGGGATCAGGGCCGTCGGCGAGATCGGGGTGACGATGATGGCGTCGACGCCCTTGGTGATCAAATCCTCGATATTGGCGATCTGCTTATCGGTCTTCAGCTCCGACTCGGTATAGGTCGCCTCCACCTCGTCGGCATGCCGTTCGGCCTCGGCCTCGAACTCCTTGGACAACTGCACCGACCAGGAATTGCCGCTGAAATAGATGTCATAGCCGATCTTGGCCTTGTCTGCCGCCTGAGCCGCCGACGCGGCCAAGCCGAAGGCGACTGTCGCCGCCAAACAGGTCTTCATCCAGGTCATGCGCGGTCCTCTCTGCCTAGCGCGCTGCGCTCGGTTGATAACGATCTGGATGCTATCTTGTCTATACAAGTAGTCAAGTAGGATTGCTCAAAAAGTCAGCGCGTCGCGGAATGCGGCAATTCGGCTCGCCGCCCGGCGCTTGCGGGGACAAGAGTTGTCACGTCGGACGAAGGGGGCAGGCCGGGGCGAAGGCGCGGCCTTCCTCCACTTGCGATCGGCCGGTAAGGCGAGCGGACGCCTCCCGTCAGGAGCGGAGCGCGTCGACGGCGGTCCGCACCCAGTCCAGCCGCTTCTGGGGGATCAGGCCGTAATTGTAGAAGTTGATTCCGTCGGCCCCGGCATCGACCGCCGCCTTGGCGCGCGCAGCCAGGGCGCTGGCGCTCGTGACCTCCGGATAGAACACGCGGTACCCGGCACCGAGGAATTTGTCGGGGCCCAAGGCGGCCCGCCCTTCTGCGATCAATTCGCGCACTTGCTCGGGCGGCATGAAATAGCAGCACAGGATTGCGCCGTCGCACTGCCTCCCCGCCGCTGCCAGATCGACGCCGCCCAGCCAGCCGTCCTTGAGGTCGATCAGTACGACCTTGGTGGCCGGATCTGTAGCCTCGCGGATGTCTGCGATGAGGCTGGTCACCGGCTCGCGGCGCCAAGCGAGATAGGCGTGCAGTTCGGGCAGCGCGACAAAGGCGTCGATCCCGGCTTTCGGAAAATCGGGAAACTGCTTGTGCGGAACCTCGCGCTCGCAAAGGTCGGCGATCAGGCGCTGAACGGTCCGCCGTGCCGCCTCGCCGTCGACGCCGGCCAGTCGCGACCGCGCCATGCAATGCTCGCAAAAGCACAGCGACAGAAGGAAATCGTCTTCCTCGTTGAGCCCGACGCCATCCTTCTCGTGGTGATATTCATGCGCGAAGCCCATGAAGTTGGGGCTTTCGAGTTCGATCCGGTCCGGCTTGTAGCGGCTGATGTCGCGCGCCATCGTCGTTACATAGGCGCGTGCGGCAGGGCTCGACGGGCACAGATTGTAGTAGTTCGGGTTGCCGAAGGCGTTGCGCGTGACATGCTCCGGATGCTTCATGCCCAGCCGCGTGTTGTGCAGGCAGACGGTCCAGCATGACACTTGCGGGCCGCCGCGTTCGCGCTCCTCAACCAGGCGGCACAGCATGTCACCGCGCTCGATGACATTGCGTGCCATCAGCGGCCGGATCTCCTTGTCCTGCCACAGCGACTCGTCCGGCTGATAGTAGACTGTGCCGTCTTCGGGAAAATAGGCCTTCTGGTTCGGGCTGCGCGGCTGCAGGAAGCGGCCCGCATGATAGGAGGTGGCCAGGCTCACCATGTTGAGGCCGGCACGATTGCAGAGTTCGCCGCGCGCCTCCGCTATCCCCTGATCCTGGAGATCCCAGGGATAGGTCCACATCGAAAGCTGCATGAAGGGCTCCCTGCCTTGCCGACGACCATGACGGAACTTGACTACCTTATAGGACAAGTTGCCGATTCGGAAAGGCGCGCGCCTCTGGGCACAAGCGCGCAGATCGTGGAGGAAAACGCGGTCTCGATGACGACCTTCGGAGCGACGCCGTGCCTGGCGAAGATTGCTTCCGCCTCATGCCGCGTCGTGTCTTCCGGTGCCAGGGCGACGAACGGCAGGTGGTGCAGATCGGCAGGTTCGATGACGTCCTTGTGCTCCAAGGGGTGTCCCGGATGGACCGCAAGCGCGGCGCGAATGTTCCGGCGGCCTCCCACTCGCACTTGCGGGCATCGGGCCGTTCCACCTGGCGCGCGGGATCAGAGGTGAGGATGGGGCTTTTCGTCCGGGGCGCACCGCCGAAGAGACACGCGTCGGATCGCTCGATCGCCATCAAACGATTTCGGGTGGATTGACCGCGACGCTGATCTTCGGCCTAATCGTTCTTTCTGCCGATGGAATTGGAGCGGTGGATGGAACTGAAGCTGCTTGAGGATTTCCTGTGCCTGAGCGACCTTCGCAGCTTTTCGCGGAGCGCCGAGGAGCGGAACGTCACCCAGTCGAGCCTGTCGAAACGGATCCGGGCGCTCGAGCAATGGGTCGGCGCGGAACTGGTGGACCGCTCCTGCTATCCGATCGCCCTGACGGCGGAAGGGCGGGCCATGCTGCCGCAGGCGCGCGAGATCGTGCAGGCGATGAACGAGATGAGGGCCGGGGTCCGCTCGTCGGACGCGCCTTCGGATGCCGTGACCTTCGCGGCGCTGCACACGCTTCTGGTGACGTTCATGCCGGTTTGGCGGCGCCGGATCGAAGCTGTGACGGGGCCCTTGAAGATCGAGCCGTCCCGGGAAAACTCCGCCTATGTTCAAAACGTCAAGATGGTGCAGGACGGCGAGGTCGATTTTCTCCTGACCTATACCCATCCCAGGGTGCCGTCCGGGTTCGACACCAGCGGGCTCGACGTGCTGACGCTTGGCCGCGAGCGCGTGTTGCCGGTCTCGGCGCCGGGGCCTGACGGGCGTCCGTTGCATGCCATCGGCGGCGAGAAGCCGATCCGCTACCTGAGCTACGGAACCGCATCCTTCTTCGCCAATGCGCTCAGCGTCTTTTTTGCGGAACGGCCGCTGCCGCTCAAGGTCGTCGCGGCCAACAGCATGAGCGTGGGGCTGCAGTCGATGGCGCTGGTCGGCTGCGGCCTGGCCTGGGTGCCGGAAAGCCTGGCCGCCGAGGATCTGGCCGCCGGCCGGCTGGTGCTGGCCGGCGGCGAGGAATGGACGCTCCAGGCCGACATCGAACTGTGGCGGCGGCGCAAGCGAGGCCGTCCTGTGGTGGAGCGCATCTGGCAGGTGGCGTGCGACCTGTCAGCCGAGCGCGGCCTGCTGCACGAGGCGATCGTCGCCTGACAGGCCGGCGCCGAGCGCGGCCACGGTCGAGGCCTGATCGAGATCGTCGATGGCCGCATAGAGGTCGTCGGCCTGTCGCGTGCCGCCGCAGCAATCGCGGAATTTGGCCAGCCGCTCGCCATCGGTGAACGGAAACTGGATCGTTCCCTTGGCGTGCTTGCGCTTGGCGAAGAAGCGGCGTCCATCCTTGAGGGATAGAGTGATCTCGTGCGCCCGCCGCGGCTCCGCGCGTTCTTCCTCGACGCTGAAGGGGGTCATGGAGGTTATCGGCAAGAGAGCGCGAACACTTGGATCGAACACCGCTTCCGGCGTGAAGTCGCGGACTGACAGGACGTCCTGCCGCAGCGCCCGAGCCACGCAATACTGCATGGAAAAGCGCGCTTCCATCTCGTTTTGCGGATCGGGATAGGCAAGGTTGCGGGCATTGGCGATGCCGACGCGCAAAGCGATCGACGCCACGTCCTCGGCCGAGAACCCGTGCTCGCGGCGCAGGTCCAGGATCATGTCCACGGCCAGATGGGTCGAGCCGCAGCAAGGGTGCCGCTTCGGCATCAAGCCGTCTTCCTCGATCACATGGCGCGCTCCAGGGCCCGCGTCCGACCAACCCGGCGCCTCGCCGGCACCGAACAGCTCCAGGAAGCCTTGCGGGGCTTCAAGGATATCGAGCCGGCCGGTCAGGCCGGCCTTGGCGAACAGGGCCGCCTCGACGGCGGCGCGCGCCGCCACGCCGGCGTGGAACGGTTTGACGGGCGTGCCGAATTGGCCCTTGAGGCCGCAGGCGGTGCTCGTCGCCAGCGACATGGCGCGGGCGATGGTCGGCGCATCGCGGCCGACGAGCCATGCCGTGGCTGCCGCCGTCCCGATCGCGCCGACCGTCGCCGTCGCATGCCAGCCGGCGGTATAATGCCAAGGTCGCATGCCCTGGCCGACCCAGGCTTGCGCTTCCAGGCCGATCAGGTAGGCGTCGATCAGCTCCGAGCCGCCGGCATCGGTGGCCTCGGCAACCGCCAGGATCGCCGGAACCAACACCGCCGATGCGTGGCTCATGGCGGGCGCGAAATTGTCGTCGAAGTCGAGGGCGTGGGCGGCGGTGCCGTTGACCAGGGCGGCGACCGTCGGCTCGGCGGTCCCGCCGCCGGCCACATGGGCGGGACCGTTCGCACCGATGGCGGATGACAGGCCTTGCCGTACCGCCTCGGTGGAAAAATCATCGGCGCCGGCGATCATGCAGCCGATCGTGTCGGCAATGGCGTGAACGGCTCGCTGTCGGGCGACGGCTGAGAAGTCCTGCCCGGCCGCCGACCAGGCGGCGATATCCTCGATGACGGAGCTCATCGACGTCGCCGCTATTCCGCCGCCATCGGCCGCGGCTGCAACGGCGGCTCGACATCGTCGGGAATCGGGCAGACATAGGGCTCGCCCGCCAGGCGCTCCTGATGGTCCTTCTTCGCCCGGGCCAGCAGGAGTTCGTCGGAGACCAGCATCTGGCCCATTTGCGCCATCACCTTGGCCGCATAGACCATACCCTTGTGCGCGGCCGGCGCCTTGCCCTGCGCGGTGATCTGCCAGGAATGGCCAGGGGTGCCGATCGCGTGGGTGGCCACACGGGCCTCCACGGTCGGAACCTTCCAGGACACGTCGGCGACGTCGGTCGAGCCGATCATCTTCGCGCCGCGGCTGTCGAGCGGCACCACGTAGTCGCAGAGCGGTTCGTCCTCGCGCGGTTTCAGGCCCGCGGCACGATAGTTGGAGGCGATGTCCTCAGGGCTGAGCGTCGCCTGAATGCGCGCGGCATAGTCCCGATCGGCGTCGTCGAACTGCACGCCGCCCAGCATGTCCATCACCGACTGCATGGCCTCCGAGAGCGGCGTGTTGCCCAGCATGTTGGAGACCGCACTCATGATCGAGATGTCGACCGTCGTGCCGGTCATCGTCGCGGCACCGCGAGCCACGTCCTTCACGCGCTCGTTGAGCTCCAGCATGCCGCGCAACGTGGTCGAGCGGACCGCATAGCGGACCTTGGTCCGCCCTTGCACGACGTTCGGTGCCGTTCCCCCGGCGTCCAGATAGGCGTAGTGGATGCGGCTTTCCTGGGGCACGTGCTCGCGCAGGTAGTTGACGCCCACCGACATCAGTTCGGCGGCGTCCAGCGCGCTGCGGCCGAGGTGCGGTGCGGCGGCCGCATGGCTGGAGCGGCCGGTGAACACGAAGTCGATGCGGGTGTTCGCCAGGCTCTCCGCCTCGCTCACCCGCGTCATGGTCGCAGGGTGCCAGGTGATCGCCGCATCGACGTCGTCGAAGACGCCCGCGCGCACCATGAAGGCCTTGGCCGCGCCGCCTTCTTCGGCCGGGCAGCCGATGTAACGCACGCGTCCCGGCGTGCCGGTGGCCTCCAGCCAGTCCTTTAAGGCGGTCGCCGCCAACAGGGCCGCAGAGCCGAGGAGATTGTGGCCACAGCCGTGACCGGCCGCGCCGTTTTCCAGGGGCTGAGGAGTGTCGATGCCCGCCACCTGCGACAGGCCGGGCAGGGCATCGTATTCGCCGAGGATCGCGATGACGGGGCCACCACTTCCGGCCTCGCCCATCACGGCGGTTGGCAGACCCGCGACCTCTTCAGTGACACGGAATCCTTTCTGGCCGAGCATCGCCGTGTGTTCCGCGCACGAGCGGTATTCGGCGTAGAGCAGCTCCGGCATGCTCCAGACGCGGTCGCTCAACCCGATAAGGTCCTCGCGATGGGCGTCCACATGATCCCAGATCGGTTCGCTGTTCTTCATCGCGTCCTGCCTTCTTCGTTGTCGCGGCCATCGCCGCCCGTCTGGCCGAATTGTTGAGATCCCTCCAGGCCTTGTCCAACGCCAATCGGGAATGAGGCCAGTCGAAAAAGGAATGGAATCAGCGGCCGTCGCCGCGAAGTCCTTGCATATCAGGGGGCGGGCCGACGCAGCCTTCGTCTCGAACTGCCCGATCGGGCGCTGTCCAATAAATGTGCATCTAGACAGGGCGATTAAAATGACATCAAGTTGAACCGCAACCACGTCTTCGCCCCAGCGAAGCCCGGCATGACGGGAACCCAGCCGATGCAGTTGAAGTGGCTCGAGGATTTCGTGGCGTTCGCAGAAACGAGAAGTTTCTCGCAGGCCGCCACGCTCCGACACGTGACGCAACCCGCTTTTGGACGCCGGATCCGCGCGCTCGAGGAATGGGTCAACGTCGATCTGATCGATCGCGAGGCCGCGCGTCCCAACTTGACCCCTGCCGGCAAGCTGTTCCTGCAGGTGGCGACGGACATCGTAAAGCGCCTGGAAGACACCTGCATCGTGCTGCGCGACGAAGAACGCCGCCCCGCCTCGAGCCTGACGGTGGTCGCCTCCCACACGCTGGGCATCCACTATTATCCGAAGTTCATCTCCGAGCTCTCGGCGAGTTCTCTCAACTTCGATTCGAGCCTGATTGCCGTCAATTCCCATGAAGGGATCCTGCGGCTCGTCGACCGAAGTTGCGACATCCTGATCAGCTACCATCATCCGCAGCTGACGGTCGATCTCGATCCCCAGCAGTTTCCGTATCTGGCCATCGGCCGCGACCGGATGGTGCCGCTGTCGGCACCTCGGCCGGATGGCAAGCCGCTTCATGCTTTGCCGGGGGCGGCGAGCCAGCCGGTCCCCTATCTTTCCTATACGCCGACGATCTTCATGGGGCGGGCAATCACCACGCTGCTGCAACGGCCGCCGGAGCCCGTTTTTCTTCAGCGCAGCTATGCCACCGACATGGCTCAGGCCCTGAAGGCGATGATGCTGGAGGGAAGGGGTGTCGGCTGGCTTCCCCTGTCGGCGGTCAAAAGGGAGATCGAGCAGGGGCAACTGGTCAGCGCCCTGCCGGAAGGCATCGACGATGCCGCGGCGCGGCGTTGGAGCGCCCCCCTGGAAGTACGGCTCTATCGCGCCGCCGACAACCGCAAGCCGGTACTGAACGAGCTGTGGAACTGGCTCGTGCGCGGCCACGATCGGCGGCCCGCCATCCCCTCGTCGGTCACGGGCCTGGTGCATGCGGGTTCGGCACAGCTTCATGCTGAAACGGCATTTGCCGGCCTGGAAACCGCTTCATAAGCTCGGCTGCAATTCGCTGCGATATCAGCGCATTCCACAGGAGGCCCTCGTGCACCTTGCCCGCTTCCCGCGGGTTCGCTTCTGCCATGCGCCGACAGCCATCGAGCCGATGCGAAACCTGACCCAGTATCTCGGCGGTCCACAAATCTGGATCAAGCGCGACGATTGTACGGGGCTCGCCACCGGCGGCAACAAGACCCGCAAGCTGGAGTTCCTGATCGGCGAGGCGCAGGCCTTGGGTGCCGATCGGATCATCACCCAGGGCGCGGTCCAGTCCAACCATGTCCGCCAGACGGCGGCGGCCGCCGCGATCGTCGGCATGAAGTGCAGCGCGCTGCTCGAGCATCGCATCGAGACCGATGACGAGGACTATCTGGCCAACGGCAACGTGTTTCTCGATCGCCTGCTGGGCGCCGATCTCGATACGCGGCCGGGCGGCGCGGACATGCAGCAGGAGATGGTCGATCTCGCCGATACGCTACGCGTGGCGGGCGAGAGGCCGTACATCATCCCCGGCGGCGGGTCGAACCCGGTCGGGGCGCTCGGTTACGTTGCCTGCGCCCAGGAACTGGTCGCCCAGGCCGACGATCGCGGCCTGCGCATCGACCATGTCGTCCATGCGACCGGCAGCACCGGGACCCAGGCCGGCCTCGTGGTCGGGCTGCAAGGCTCCGGCAGCGGCATCCCCGTCATCGGCATCTCCGTGCGCGCGCCCAAGGCCAGGCAGGAGGCCAATGTCCATCGCCTGGTCGGTGCAACCGCCGACTATCTCGGGCTGCGGCAGGACATCCCCGCGTCGGCAGTCGAGGTCGACGACGGCTATGTCGGCGACGGCTATGGCGTGCCGACGCCCGGCATGGCCGAGGCCGTCAGGCTCGCTGCCGCGCTCGACGGAATCTTGCTGGACCCGGTCTATTCCGGCAAGGGCATGGCCGGGCTGATCGGTCTGATCCGGGCCGGCCGATTCAAGAAATCCGAAAACGTCCTGTTCGTGCACACCGGCGGCGCGGCAGGGCTCTTCGCCTACCGCAATGCCTTCGGCGGCGAGTCCGTCTCGGCTCACTAGGGCAATCGAAACGAGCAACCCATCAACGGCTCGATGAAGCCAGGGATCACCGAAAGGAAGACACATGAAAAGACGCGATCTGCTGAAGGCCGGTACGGCCGCAGCCGCCCTGGTCATTGCGCCGAGATTTTCGGTATCGCCGGTGCTGGCCCAGGAGAAGGTCACGTTTACCATCGTCCCGGCCAACGATCTCAATATGCTCGATCCGATCTGGACCACGGCTCTCATCGTCGGGATCTACGCCGACGTCGTCTATGACGGCCTCTACGGGTACGATTCCAACTATGCGCCGCAGCCGCAGATGGCTCAGGGCCATGAGGTCTCCGAAGACGGCAAGACCTGGACGATCACCCTGCGCGACGGTCTGTCCTTCCACGACGGCAAACCGGTCACGGCGGCCGACTGCGTCGCCTCGATCAAGCGCTGGGGCGCGCGCGACACGATCGGCCAGACGCTGGTCGAGATCATGGACTCCATCGAGGCGTCCGACGACAAGACGATCGTCATCAAGCTCCAGCGCCGTTTCCCGATGCTGCCCTTCGCCCTGGGCAAGCCGGTCAGCAACATGACCGCGATGATGCCGGAAGAGCTGGCCAACACCGATCCCTTCGAAAAGATCAGCGTCGAGAACGGCAGCGGACCGTTCAAGTTCGTCGCCGAGGAGTGGGTCTCGGGCTCGAAGGCCGTCTTCGAGAAGTTCGAGGACTACAAGCCGCGTGAAGACGGCGAGCCGTCGTTCACCGCCGGCCCGAAGGTGGCCTATGTCGACCGCATGGTGTGGAGCACCATCACCGACCCCTCGACGGCCGTCGCGGCGCTTCAATCCGGCGAGGTCGATGCCCTGGAATCGGTGCCGACCGACTTCCTGTCGATCCTGCGTCAGGATCCCAATATCCAGTTGATCAAGCGCTCGCTCTATTCCTTCGCGATTATGCGCTTCAACTCGCAGCTGCCGCCGTTCGACAATGTCGAGATCCGGCGCGCGGTCCAGTCGGCCGTCGACCAGGAAGCCTTCATGACGGCCATGTTCGGCGCGGAGAATTCCGACATCTGGCTGGCGGGCGTCGGCGTCTTCACGCCCGAAACGCCGATGGCCAACGACGCCGGTCTGGATCTCGTGACCGGCGACCACGACATCGAGGCCGCCAAGCAGAAGATCATCGACGCCGGCTATGACGGCTCGCCGATCGTTCTCCTGGACCCCGCCGACAGCGCCTCGTCCCATGCCGCCGCCCTCTTGGCCAACGACCTTCTCAAGCGTCTCGGCTTCAACGTCGACCTGCAGACCATGGACTGGGGCACGGTGGTGCAGCGACGCGCCATCAAGGAGCCGGTGAGTGAGGGGGGCTGGAACATCTTCTTCACCAGCCTCAACGGCCCGAACAACCTCAATCCGGCCGGCCAGCTCGGCCTGCGCGGCAATGCCGACGACGCGTGGTACGGCTGGCCCGACAACCCGGAGATCGAGGACCTGCGCATGAAGTGGTTCTTCGCCGAGAGTGTCGACGAGCAGAAGCAGTTCGCCCGGCAGATCCAGGAAAGCGCGCTCGATCAGGTGCCTTACGTCACGCTCGGCGCCTACACCTCCGTGTCCGCCTACAACAAGAAGTGGACGGACATTCCGCCGGAACTGCCCATCTACTTCACGATGAAGCCCGCGGACTGAGGGCTCGATGGGCACCTACGTCGTCCGGCGCCTGCTGGCCGCGATTCCGGTCATGGCCATCGTCGCGCTTTTCGTCTTCGGGCTCCTGTATCTGGCGCCCGGAGATCCGGCGGCGATCATGGCCGGCGATACCGCATCGCCGGCCGCCGTCGACCGCATCCGCGCGACGCTGGGCCTGGATCAGGCGTTCTACATCCGCTTCGGCACCTGGATCTGGGCGCTCCTGCACGGCGATCTCGGGCACTCGATCTTCACCAACCAGCCGGTCTTCGGGATGATCGCGCAGCGGATGGAGCCGACGTTCCTTCTGATGCTGATGACCATGATCATTTCGGTGGGAATCGCCGTGCCGATCGGCGCGCTGGCGGCCTGGCGCCACAACACGATCGTCGATCGCGCGGTCATGGTGTTGGCCGTCCTCAGCTTCTCGCTGCCGTCCTTCGTGGTCGGCTATCTCCTGGCCTACACCTTTGGGTTGAAGCTCGGATGGCTGCCGGTGCAGGGGTTCAAGCCGTTGGAGGAGGCGGGGCTCTGGCCGGCCATTCGTAGCCTGCTCTTGCCGTCGATGGCGCTCGGCTCCGTCTATGTCGGCCTTCTGGCCCGTATTGCGCGCGCCACCATGCTGGACAGCCTGTCTCAGGACTATGTACGCACCGCCCGCGCCAAGGGCGTGGCGGAACGAGACGTGGTCTTCCGGCACGCGCTGAAGAACTGCTCTGTCCCGATCATCACCACCATCGGCAGCGGCGTGGCGCTCCTGATCGGCGGCGCGATCGTCACCGAGACCGTCTTTGCCATCCCCGGCGTGGGGCGGCTGACGGTGGATGCCATCCTGCGGCGGGATTACCCGGTCATCCAGGGCGTCATCCTGCTGTTCAGCTTTCTCTACGTGCTGATCAACCTGCTCGTCGACATCCTTTACACCGTCTTCGATCCGAGGATCCGCTATTGACTGCCGTGACCTTCGAGACGACCGGCGCTCCGAAGCGCTCCTGGTCGACGCTCCTCCGTCGCCATCCCGGCACGGCGTTCGGCGCGTCGATCATTCTGCTGCTCGTCTGCATCGCCATCTTCGCGCCCTGGCTGGGCACCGTCGATCCGCAGGCCGTCTCCCCCTTCGACCGGACCAAACCCCCGTCCGCGGCCTTCTGGTTCGGCACCGACATGCTGGGACGGGACGTCTATTCGCGCGTCGTCTACGGGACTCGCGTGTCGTTGATCGTCGGCTTCTCCGTGGCCGTCCTGTCGACCGTCATCGGGGTCCTGATCGGTGTCTTTTCCGGCTTCATCCGCTGGCTCGACGCGATCCTGATGCGGATCATGGACGGTCTGATGTCGATCCCGTCGATCCTTCTGGCGATCGCCCTGATCACCCTGACGCGCGCCTCGATGTGGAACGTCATCATTGCGATCACCGTGGTCGAGACGCCGCGCACGGTGCGGCTCGTGCGCGGCATCGTCCTGTCGCTGCGCGAAGAGGCCTATGTGGAGGCGCTGCGTGTCTCCGGCGCCAGCCTCACGCGCATCGTGATCTTCCACATCCTGCCCAACACCTTTGCCCCCATCGTGGTGCAGGCGACCTACATCTGCGCGGTCGCCATCATCGCCGAAGCGAGCCTCTCCTTCATCGGTGCCGGCGTGCCGCCCACCACGCCCTCCTGGGGCAACATCATGGCCGAGGGGCGCGCGCTGTGGCAGATCAAGCCCTACATCATCTTCTTTCCTGCGCTGTTCCTGTCGATCACGGTTCTCGCCATCAACATGCTGGGCGACGGCCTGCGTGATGCGCTCGACCCGCGCATGACGCGACGGCTTTGAGCGGGAGACCAGCGATGACGGCCTACGCCCCCATCGAAACCGCCGGTTCCCGCTTCGAAACGGAGCCCAAAAAGCGCCTCGTCGACGTCGAGGACCTCATCGTCCGGTTCGGCGGCGACGAGGCGCCCTCCGACGTCGTTCGCGGCTTGTCGTTTCATGTCGATCGCGGCGAGACCCTGGCCATTGTCGGCGAGTCCGGCTCCGGCAAGTCGGTCAGCTCGCTCGCGCTGATGCGCATCATCGAATATGGCGGTGGCCGGATCGCCGGCGGACGTCTGCAGTTCCATCGCCACAACGGCGAGACGGTCGACCTGAGGTCTGCACCCACGCCACTCTTGCGCGCGATGCGCGGCGGCGACATGGCGATGATCTTCCAGGAGCCGATGACGTCGCTCAACCCGGTGTTCACCGTCGGCAGGCAGATCACCGAGGCGATCCGCCTGCATCAGGGCATGGGCGAGCGCAAGGCGCGTGCCGCCGCCGTCGAGATCCTCGATCGCGTCCGCATTCCCAATGCGCAGGCGATGCTCGGCCGCTACCCGCATGAATTGTCGGGCGGTATGCGCCAGCGCGTGATGATCGCCATGGCGCTGTCGTGCCGCCCGTCGCTGCTCATCGCCGACGAGCCGACCACGGCGCTCGACGTCACCATCCAGGCGCAGATTCTGACGTTGATCCGCGAATTGCAGCGCGAGATGGACATGGGGGTGATCTTCATCACCCACGACATGGGCGTCGTCGCCGAGGTCGCCGACCGTGTGCTCGTCATGTATCGCGGCGAGTGCGTGGAAAGCGCGGACGCCCGCACGGTGTTCGCCAATCCGCGCCATCGCTACACCCAGGCGCTTCTTTCCGCCGTGCCGCGCCTGGGCG
Source organism: Consotaella aegiceratis (assembly GCF_036541425.1). Classification (NCBI taxonomy): domain Bacteria; kingdom Pseudomonadati; phylum Pseudomonadota; class Alphaproteobacteria; order Hyphomicrobiales; family Aurantimonadaceae; genus Consotaella; species Consotaella aegiceratis. The sequence goes on along the minus strand of NZ_JAZHFT010000005.1, from coordinate 130,749 downwards.
CGATGACCGGCAAGGACGCGCCGGCGCGCTTCCCGCTTCTGGCCGTCGAGAGCGAAAAGACGAGCGAAGCCGAACCGGCTCCGGTTGCGCCGGAAGCGCCGATGAAGCCGCCCATGACCGCCCAGCCCGTGCTGCGGGTCAGCGATCTGGTAACGCGCTTCGATATCAAGGGCGGCATCCTCGGCCGGACGAAACGGCGCGTCCATGCGGTCGAAAAAGTCTCCTTCGATCTCTATCCGAGAGAAACACTGTCGCTCGTCGGCGAGTCGGGCTGCGGCAAGACGACGACGGGGCGATCGATCCTGCAGCTTGTGCAAAACAGCGGGGGAGCGATCGTCTTCGACGGGATGGACATCACCCGTTCGAGGGGCGTGGGACTGCAGGATCTGCGCCGCAACGTGCAGCTCATCTTCCAGGATCCCTTCGCCTCGCTCGACCCGCGCCAATCGATCGGCAGCTCCATCATGGAGCCGATGACGATCCACGGTATCGCCCATGGAAAGGAGGCGCGCGACCGGGTCAACTGGCTCCTGGACCGCGTCGGCTTGTCGCCGGCGATGGCGAACCGCTACCCGCACGAGTTTTCCGGCGGACAGCGCCAACGCGTCTGCATCGCCAGGGCGCTGGCCTTGAATCCCAAGGTCGTGGTCGCCGATGAAGCGGTCTCGGCGCTCGACGTCTCCATTCAGGCCCAGATCGTCAATCTGCTCATCGATCTGCAGCAGGAACTGGGGATCGCCTATCTGTTCATCTCCCACGACATGGCCGTGGTCGAGCGCATCAGCCATCGCGTGGCGGTCATGTATCTGGGCCAGATCGTCGAGATCGGGCCGCGCCGCGCGGTCTTCGAGAATCCGCAGCACCCCTATACCCGGAAGCTGATGGCCGCCGTTCCGATCGCCGATCCGTCGCGCCAGCGGCCGGAACGGACCTTGGAAACCGCCGAAATCCCGAGCCCGGTGCGGGCCGTCGGCGACGAGCCCGCGGTGGCGCCGCTGGTGGCCGTGGGCAACGGCCATTTCGTGGCGCGCCATGCCCTGGGCGGCCTCTACTAGAGAAAGGACATCGGGATGGTCGACTGCCCCCGCGTCGCTCTATTCGGCATGCATCTGGAAGCCAACGCCTTCGCGCCGCCGACGGTCGAGGAGGATTTCCGCCAGCAATGCTGGGCCGAAGGCGAGGACATCTCGCGAATGGCGCGCGAGGTCAGCCCGCTGCCGTCCGAATGGCCCGGTTTCTATGCGCGCATGGACGCGATCGGTCCCTGGCAGCCGGTGCCGCTGATCTCGGCCTCGGCGCCGCCGGGCGGCCCGATCGAGCAGCCTGTCTTCGAAAAGATCCGCGATGCCGTCGTGGCCGGCCTGAAGCAGGCCATGCGGGTCGACGCGGTCTATGTGGCGAGCCATGGCGCATCGTTCGCGACCGGCGACGACGACAGCGACGGCACGCTGGTCTCCCTCGCGCGCGAGATCGTCGGGCCCGACGTGCCGATCGTCGTCACCCACGATCTTCACTGCAACGTCTCGGAACGTCTGGTCGCGGCGGCCGATGCCCTGATCGCCTACCGCACCAATCCGCATGTCGACATGCGCGAGCGCGGTGCGGAAGCCGCCGATCTTCTGCACGAGATGCTGGCCGGGACGAAAATGACCAACGCCTTCATCCGCCTGCCGCTGGTGGCGCCCTCTGTGACGCTGCTGACCAGCACCGGGCCTTATGCGGACATGATCCACAAGGGCGAGGCGCTGATGCAGACGCCCGGGGAAGGCCCCATCGCCAACGTCTCGATCACCGGCAGCTTCGCGCAGAGCGACCTGCCGAAATGCGGCATGACGATCAACGTCACCACCCGCAACGATCAGGCGCTGGCCAACCGCATCGCCCTCGACCTCGCAAGCCAGGCCTGGGCGGATCGCCACCGCTACGTCACCCACATGCTGAGCCTCGACGATGCGATCGAGACCGCCCGCTCCGCCGAAAAGCCGGTGATCTTTGCCGATGTCGCCGACAATCCCGGCGGCGGCGGGCGCGGCAACACCACCTATGTGCTGGCGGCGCTGCACGAGGCGCGATTGCCCGATTCCGCACTCGGGGTCTTCGTCGATCCCGCGCTGGCGGCCGAGGCCCATACCCTAGGCGAAGGACAACGCTTCCACGCCGTGTTCAACCGTGTCGAAAGCACCTATTCCAAGCGCTTCGAGGCCGAGGCCGAAATCCTGTGCCTGACCGATGGGAAAGGTGTGGGGCGGCGCGGCAGCTCGGCCGGCCGCCAGTTCGCCATGGGGCCGTCGGCGCTTCTGCGTCTCACGGAATCCGGTCTTCTGGTCGTCGTCGGAAGCCTGCGCCGCCAACTGGCCGAGCCGCGCATGCTGGAGATGCACGGGATCGACATCGCCAAGCTCCGCTGTCTGGCGGTCAAGAGCCGCGGCCATTTCCGCGCCGGCTTCGACGAATTCTTCCCGCCCGAACAGATCCACGAGATCGACGTGCCGGGCCTCGTCAGCGCGAATTTCTCGCGGCTGGACTTCAAGCGGCTGCCGCGACCCGTGGCGCCGATGGACGCCGACACAAGCTGGGTCCCGCCGGCTCTCTAGATTTCCGGAAGGAGAGAGGCATCTCATGGCTGAACACTTCGACGCCATTCTGCGCAACGGCAGGCTGGTCGATCCGCGCAACGGCATCGAGGCGGTCATGGACGTGGCCGTGAAGGACGGCCGCATCGCGAGGATCGAGCCGACCATCTCGGGCAGTGCCATGCTGGAGCACGATCTCACCGGCAAGGTGGTGATGCCGGGGATCGTCGACATGCACGTGCATCTGTCGCCCTGGCTCGGCGGCGCCTTCGGCCACCGCATGCTGGCGCTCGCCGGTGTGACGACGGCGCTCGACATGGCCGGGCCCATCGAGGGCGTCGTCGACATTGCGGCGAGCCATGGAGCCGGACTGTCCATCGCCTGCATCAACTATGTGCGGTCCGGCCATACGGTGGGATCGTCCGACCCGGGCGCCGCCGAGCTTCGCGATACGTTGGCTGCCTCCATGGCCCAGGGCGCGATCGGCCTGAAGCTCCTGGGTGGTCATTTCCCGCTGACGCAACAGGCATCGGCGTCGACGATCGCGGCCGCGGCCGAGCGGGGCGCCTATGTGGCCTTCCACGCGGGCACGATCGAAACGCCGGCGCCGTCGATCGCCACGATGGTCGAGGCCTGCGAACTCGCCGCCGGCCATCCCCTGCACCTGGCTCACATCAACAGCTATGCGCGGGGCTTCGTGAAGCCGGCGATCCAGGAGGGGGTCGAGGCCGTCGAGGTTCTGGCGCGCCATCCCGCGATCTGGTCGGAATCCTATCTCGCGCCCTTCAACGGCGTCAGTGCGAAATGCGCCAATGGCGTGCCAGAGAGCCTGGCGACGCGGCGTGGCGTCCAGGTCGGCGGCTTCGAGCCGACGGAAGCCGGCGTCGCGCAGTCGATCGAGGCCGGCTGGACCCATATCCACAAGGCCATCGACGGCGTGATCGTGCTCGTCACCGGTGCCGAGGGACTGGCCGCCTGGAAGGACGCGCAAACCAACATCGGCGCGAGCTTCATGGTCAATCCGCCGGAGCCACGCATTCATCTCGTCACCGCCAAGAAAGCCGATGGCGGCTTTGCCGTCGATGCGCTCGCCACCGACGGCGGCGGCATTCCGCGCAACGACATCGTGCAGCGCGGCCTGCCTCTGGTGCGGATGTCGGCGCTGACCCTTGCCGAGTTCGCGTGCAAGGCCAGCCTGATGCCCGCCCGCGCCCTGGGGCTTGCGGACAAGGGGCATCTGGCGCCGGGCGCCGACGCCGACATCACCGTCCTCGACATGGACAGGCTCGAACCGGTACTGGTCTATGCCAATGGCTGCCGTATCATGGAAAACGGCCGGACCTTTCCAGGGCGCAACCGGTTCGTCACGCCGCCGGAGGGCGTCGCTGCCGTCGAGGCGGCGGGACTGGAGGCGATCGTGGTGGAGCCGGGAACCATGCTGCCGCCGCATTAAAGCATGATGCCGAAAAGTTGCAGACTTTTCGGACCCACATCATGCGGGAAAACAAGAGGCTGGAGCGACATGGCGATTCAATCTGAACGCATGTCGCTCTAGGCAGGCGCCCTGCGAGCGCAGAGGACGAAAAGGAAAGACAGGTTCATGAAGTTCCGTCACAACACGGTCTATGCATCCCGGCGTTCGCCGATCTTTGCCCGCAACGTCGTGGCCGCCTCGCAGCCGCTCGCGACGCAGGCGGGAATGCGCATGCTCGCGCGCGGCGGCAACGCCGTGGACGCGGCGCTCGCTACCGCGATCGCGCTGACGGTCGTCGAGCCGGCCAGCAACGGATTGGGCTCCGACGCCTTTTGCATCCTGTGGGACGGCAGCAAGCTCGACGGTCTCAACGCCTCCGGCCGTTCGCCGGTCGCATGGTCGCCGGAGCGCTTCGCCGGGCAAAGCCAGATGCCCTCTCGCGGCTGGGAGAGCGTGACGGTGCCGGGCGCTGTCTCGGCCTGGGTGGAACTGTCCCAGAAGCACGGCAAGCTCGACTTCTCCACCCTGTTCGAGCCGGCGATCGACTACGCCGAGCGCGGCTTTCAAGTCTCGCCGATCGTCGCCGAAGGCTGGCGGCGGGGCGCCGAGGTCCTGAAGGATCAGCCGGGATTTGCCGAGGCGTTCATGCCGCAGGGGCGCGCGCCGATGGCTGGCGAGGTTTTCCGCAGCGAAGCCCATGCGAGGACGTTGCGGCTGATCGCCGAGTCGGGCGGCGAAGATTTTTATCGCGGCGAACTGGCCGAACGCATCGCCGCGTTTGCCGAGGAGCACGGGGCGGCCCTTACGGTCGACGACATGGCGAGCCACACGCTCGACTGGTGCGGCACGATCTCCCAGAAATTCGGTGACGTGAGCCTGCACGAGATTCCGCCGAACGGGCAGGGGATCGCCGCCCTGATGGCGCTCGGCATGCTGGAACAGCTCGGCATCGCCGAACTCGATCCGGATACGCCGGAGGCGCTGCACCTGCAGATCGAGGCGATGAAGCTCGCCTTTGCCGATCTCGCGGCCTATGTCGCCGAGCTTCGCTTCATGACGACCGTCACCGTCGATCATCTCCTCGACCCCGCCTATCTGGCGCGGCGGGCAGCGCTGGTGAAACGGGATGTGGCGCAGGATTTCGGCGCCGGCGCGCCTCGGGAGGGCGGTACGGTCTGCCTCAGCGCTGCCGACGAGAGCGGCATGATGGTCTCCTATATCCAGTCGAACTATTCCGGCTTCGGTTCGGGCGTCGTCGTGCCGGGCACCGGGATCGCGCTGCAGAACCGCGGCTACGGGTTCACGCTGGAAGCCGGTCATCCCAACCAGGTCGGCCCCTCCAAGCGCCCGTTCCACACGATCATCCCGGGTTTCGTGACGAAGGGCGACGAGCCGCTGATGGCCTTCGGGCTGATGGGCGGACCCATGCAGGCGCAGGGCCACGTCCAGATGGTTCTGCGCACACAGGCCCATGCCCAGGATCCGCAGACGGCGGCCGACGCGCCGCGCTGGCGCGTCATCCACGGCCGGGAGGTGGCGATCGAGCCGGCCTTCGGCGATGCCACCCTTTCCGCGCTGGCCGATCTCGGCCATGCCGTCAAGCTGGAGGCGCCCGACGCCAGTTTCGGCTTCGGCGGCGCGCAACTGATCCATCGCATCGAGGGCGGCTATGTCGCCGGCTCCGATCCGCGCAAGGACGGACAGGCCGCCGGTTTCTGACCTTGGACAAGGACGCCGGCGACGGCACGGGATCCGGCGGCGAGACGCGCAATCCGGCCGGCGACGCCCCCTCCGTGCTGCAGCTTTTTCTGATCTTCAGCCGGATCGGACTGACCAGCTTCGGCGGTGGCATCAGCGCCTGGCTGCTGCGTGAGTTCGTGCAGGATCGGCATTGGCTGACCGAGGAGGAGTTCTTCAACGGCCTCGCTGTGTCGCAGGCCTTGCCGGGCGTCAATGTGAAGAACATGGCGATCTGGATCGGCTACCGGTTGCGTGGCCGATCCGGCGCGATTGCGGGCTTTTTCGGCATCATCGTGCCGCCCGCTTTCGTCCTCATCGCCATCGGCATCGGCTTCGCTTCGATCAGCCAGTACGAGGCGACCCATTGGGCCTTGATGGGCGCGGCGACCGCCGCCGTTGGGTTCTCCCTGTCCGTCGCCTTGACCGCGGCGCGCAACGTGCCGAAGAAGCTGTTCCCGCTCGCCCTCATGGCGGCCACGTTCGTCGCCGTCGGGGTGTTGCGATGGTCGCTGGTCTCGACCGTCCTGATCGCCGGCACAGTCGGTGTCGCGATGGCCTATCGCGAACTCGGTCGGCGGGAGCGGCCATGAGCCTGATCTGGCAGATCTTCCTGGTCTTCGCGCCACTGTCGCTGATCACCGTGGGCGGCGGCCAGAGCGCGATCGCAGACATTCATCGGCAGGTGGTGGACGTGCACCACTGGCTCAGCGAGACGCAATTCGTCAACGACTTCGCCATCTCGCGGATGGCTCCGGGCCCGGGTTCGCTGCTCGCCTGCCTCATCGGCTGGCAGGTCGCCGGCATCGGAGGAGCCGTCGCCGCCGGTCTCGGCATCTTCGGGCCGACGTCGCTGCTGATCTACGGGGTCGCCCATCTCTGGGCGCGCTTCAAGGGCGCACGCATTCTTCTGGCGCTGGAGGCCGGGCTGCGACCGGTCGCCGCGGGCATGCTGCTGTCAGCGGTATGGATACTCCTGCAGGCGTTGGAGGGCGGCTGGCTGGCGCAGGGACTGGCGCTGGCTTCCGCCGCGGCCCTCTTCTATACCCGCCTCAATCCCCTGCTCCTGATTGCCATCGGGGCTGCGATCTTTCTTGCTCTGGGAACGGCGGGAACCTTGCAGCCCGTCTGATGGCGCTCGGGCGCAGCATCCCGCTTTTTCCGGCCGGGCGGCGTGGTGCAGGAAACGCCTTGCCTCTCATCCTTTGCGGCTTCCGGCGCGGCAGAAAAAACGCCGCCATCGATATTGCATATCCGAGGGCCGCGGATGCAATCGTGTCGGCGGCTCGAAACCTTGATGAAATCACAGCGCAGTGCAGTGGAACGGCAATGAACAAGACAGACGCATCCATCGACCTGGACAACCTCGTGCAGCAGGTCAGCCGGCAAAAGCTGATGGAGCACATCGACGAATTTGCGCGGCGCATCAAGCTTTCGGGCACCCCTGAAGAGCTGGAGAGCTTTCGCTATCTGGAACGCAGGATGCGCGAATACGGCTTCCAGACGACGCTTTTGTCCCACGATGCCTATATCAGCCTGCCCGGTGCCTCACGGTTGACCGTGGCGGGGCAGGAGATCGCCAGCATCACCCAGTCGATGGCGGCTTCGACGCCGGCGGGCGGTCTCGAGGCCGAACTGGTCTATGCCGGCGAAGGCGACGAGGCGGCCTTCCGAGCCATCGATGCTCGCGGCAAGATCGCGCTGATCGATGGCATCGCGGTCGAGGACGTGTCGGTGGCGGCCCGCGCGGCCGGCGCCGTTGGCGAGATTCACATCAGCCCGACCGAGCACCTTTACGAGATGTGCATCTCGGCCGTTTGGGGCAGCCCCTCGCAGCACACCCGCGAGGGACTGCCGGTGACGGCGGTCTGCACCGTCTCCCGGGACGACGGCGAGCGGCTGCGCGCCCGGCTGCAGGCCGGCGAGACGCTGAACGCGGTGATGCATACGACGGTCGACACCGGCTGGTGCAAGACCCCGCTGCTGGTGGCCGATCTCATGCCGGGCCATCTTGCGGGCGACGACGAGGCGCCCTTCGTCATGTTCTCCGGCCATCACGACACCTGGCATTACGGCGTCATGGACAATGGCGGCGCCAATGCCTCGATGCTGGAGGCGGCGCGTCTGCTCGCCGCGCAAGCCGCCCACTGGCGTCGCGGCCTTCGGGTCTGCTTCTGGTCAGGCCATTCGCACGGCCGCTATTCCGGCTCCGCCTGGTATGCCGACGAATTCTGGGACGAACTCGACCGGCGATGCGCCGTGCACGTCAACCTCGACTCGACGGGCGGCAAAGGCGCCAGCGTGCTCACGCGCTCGGGGGTGGTCGACGAGCTCAAGGCGGTCGCCGCCGATGCCGTCGCCGCGATCAGCGGCCAGCAGCATGCCGGTCGGCGGCAGTCGCGTGCCGGCGACCAGTCGTTCTGGGGCGTTGGCATTCCATCCATGTTCGGCAGCCTCAGCCACCAGCCGCCGGGCAAGGAGAAGATGCTGGTGCCGCTCGGCTGGTGGTGGCACACGCCGCTCGACCTTGCCGAGAACATCGACCCGGAGAATTTGGACAGGGACACCCGCGTCATTCTGCATGTGCTCGGCCGGCTGCTCACGGCGCCGGTGCTGCCGTTGGCCTATGGCGATTATGCCGACGCTCTGCGCCAGGAACTCGCCGGTCTCGCCGAGGCGATCGGCTCGCGGCTCGATCTGTCGAAGCTCGTTGCGCAGGCCGAGGACCTGAAACGCGCGGCCGAGGTCCTCGCGGCATCGCCGGTGTCCGATCCCGATGCCGCCCGGCGGGCGGATGCAGCCCTGATGCGCGCCTCCCGCTCGCTGGTGCCGATCAACTACACCGAGGGCGACCGCTTCGTTCACGATTCGGCTCTGCCCAACAGGCCGTGGCCTTCGCTTGAAGGATTGCGTGAACTGGCCCGCCTCGACGCAGATGCCGAAGAGACGCCGTTCTACGTGGCTCACGCGCGGCGGACGCGCAATCGGGTGGGCCACGCCTTGCGCGAAGCCCTTGCGGCGCTGCGCGAGGGGACCGCTGGCTAGAGTTGCCGCGACTGAGGCCTCCAATCCGGCAGTGCCGGGGAGGTCTCATGCCGGCCTCGTCTGCGCGGTTTGGACGATGGATTTGAAGCCGTGCGGCTCACGTCGGCGATCGCATGATCCGGCAGCGCTCGCCCGATCATGATGTCGCTCTAGCCTCTTGTTTTCCCCCCATGATGTGGGTCCGAAAAGTCTGCAACTTTTCGGCATGCTCTAAAGCCGCGCCCGCGTGCTGCGTGGCGTGGCCAGAAGCAGGTTGGTCTCGCTGGCGGCGATCCCGGGAACCAGCCGAATTCGCCTCAGGACGCTGTCGAACTCGCTCAGCGTTGCCGCAGCGAGTTCGATGATGAGGTCCCAGCGGCCGTTCGTGGTGTGGATCTCCGAAATCTCCGGAAAGCCGCCCAGTGCATTGATCACGCGGTCGGTCACCCGCCCTTCGATCGCGACCATCATGATGCCGCGCACGGGCAGGTCCACCGCATCCGCCCGAAGGATCACCGTATAGCCGATGATGCTGCCGGACCGTTCGAGCTTTTCCAGGTGCGCGCGAACCGTGGCGCGCGAGGTGCCGAGCGCCGCAGCGAGGTCCGAAATCGAACGGCGCGCATTGTGACGCAACAGCGTGATCAGATTCGTGTCGAGGTCGTCCATGCCAGGATGTCCATTCAAGCCTCCGTTTTGATAAGAAACTCTCATCTCTTTGGCAATTATGCCTATTCGATCTGCCGCCGTCCTCTGCTTAGCTGGTGCGAACAGGAGATTGAGGCATGCATTGCAAATTGATCGGTGTCCCGCTCGAAGCGGGTGCCGCACAGCTCGGTTGTGGAATGGGACCGGCGGCGCTTCGCATCGCGAGACTTGGCGAGGCGTTGCGCGACCTCGGCCACAATGTTTCGGATTGCGGCGATCTGGCGGTTCCTTCGGTGGAACCCCGATCGCATCCGAACGGAGCGCTCCGCAATCTGGGCAGCGTCGCGGAATGGACCCGGCTGGTCGGCGAAACGGCCTATCGCGAAAGCGCCGCGGGAATGCCGATCTTTCTGGGCGGAGATCACGCCTTGTCGGCGGGAACCGTCACGGGCCTCGCCCGTCGCGCCGCCGAGCTCGGGCGTCCGCTCTTCGTTCTGTGGCTGGACGCACATACCGACTTCCACTCTTTGGAGACCACGCGCAGCGGCAACCTGCACGGGGTGCCGGTGGCCTACTTCACCGGCAGGCCCGCGTTCGCGCCGCATTTCCCGGAGGTGACGGCGCCGGTCGATCCGGCGCGCGTGTGCATGATCGGCATTCGCAGCGTCGACCCGGCCGAGCGCGACGCCTTGCGCCGGACGGAGATCGTCATTCACGACATGCGGGCGATCGACGAGCATGGCGTGGCCGCGCTGCTTCGCGGCTTTCTGGCCGAGGTCGAGGCGGCCCAGGGCCTCCTGCACGTCAGCTTCGACGTCGATTGCCTGGATCCGTCGCTTGGCCCCGGCGTCGGCACCACGGTGCCGGGCGGCCTCAGCTTTCGCGAGGCCCATCTGGTGATGGAAATGCTCCACGACAGCGGCCTGGTCACCAGCCTCGACCTCGTCGAGCTCAATCCCTTCCTCGACGAGCGCGGCCGCACCGCCATCCTGCTCGTCGAGCTCACGGCCAGTCTCATGGGCCGCACCGTCATGGACCGCCCCACAAGGAGCTTCGGATGAGCGCTCTCAAGGACCTCAATCTGGTTCCCTTCATCAGCGTCGAACGCATGATGGACTTGGTGCTCGACATCGGCATCGAGCGCTTCCTCGGTGAACTGGCGGGTTATGTGGAGGAGGATTTTCGGCGCTGGGAGCTGTTCGACAAGACGGCCCGCGTGGCCTCGCACTCCAAGGACGGCGTCATCGAGCTGATGCCGGCCAGCGACGGGCGGCTTTATGGCTTCAAATACGTCAATGGCCATCCCAAAAACACCAGGACGGGACGCCAGACAGTCACGGCCTTCGGCGTCCTGTCCGACGTCGACAGCGGCTATCCTCTTCTGCTTTCGGAAATGACCATTCTGACGGCCCTGCGAACGGCGGCCACTTCGGCCGTCGCGGCCAAATATCTCGCGCCGAAGGACGCCAGGACCATGGCGCTGATCGGCAACGGTGCCCAGAGCGAGTTCCAGGCTTTCGCCTTCAAGGCACTGCTCGGCGTGGAGCAACTGCGTCTTTTCGACATCGATCGTACCGCGAGCGAACGCTGCGCGCGCAACCTGTCGGGTCTCGGGCTCGACATCCAGGTCTGCGAGACCGGCGAGACGGCCGTCCAAGGCGCCGAGATCATCACCACCGCCACCGCCGACAAGCAGAACGCGACGATCCTGACCGACAACATGGTCGGTGCCGGTATTCACATCAACGCGGTCGGCGGCGACTGTCCGGGCAAGACCGAGATGCACCGCGACGTTCTGCTCAAGTCGAGCATCTTCGTTGAATATCCGCCGCAGACGCGGATCGAAGGCGAGATCCAGCAACTGCCGGCGGACCATCCGGTGACCGAGCTGTGGACGATGATGACCGGCCAGGCAGCGGGGCGCCGCTCCGCGACCGAGATCACCCTCTTCGACAGTGTCGGCTTCGCCACCGAAGACTTCTCGGCACTCCGCTATGTCCATGACATGCTGCTCGAATCGGGCCGCTGCGAGCGGCTCGACCTTCTCGCCGATCCGGACGAGCCGCGCGATCTTTACGGCATGCTGCTGCGGCGCCAGCTGGCGCGCACGGCAAGCGGTTGAAGTCCCCGTTCGGGCCGAGGCGAGTCGAACTGTCCGTTGTGGCGCGGCGGCAGCGGCTGCACCGGGCAGGCGCCGCTATCGAAGCGGGCTCAGTTCAGGGCGGACTGGCTGATATGATTCCTGATCGTGCGCCGGAGCTGATCCGCATCGTGTTCGCGCAACGCCTTGACGATCTCCAGATGCTCGCGCCCGGATTGTTCCATGCGCTGGCGGGTCGACCATTGCGAGGCCGGCGCCGGGGACGTGCGCAGACGCAGTTCGTCGACCAGTTCGACGAGGCTGCGGTTCTGCGTCGTCCCGAGCAGAACGCGGTGGAAGCTTAGGTTGGTGTCGTAGATCTCGACCATCGTGCCGACGTCGAGAAGCGCCTCGAACCGGCGGGCGAGCGCCTCCAGTTCGACGATCTGATCCTCCGTGGCGTTCGCCACCATTGTCTCGACGGCCGCCGTCTCGATCATGATGCGGATGTCCAGAATCTCGCGGGCCGCCGCGTCGTCCTCGTCGTGGACATAGTAGCCCCGGTTGGGCTGGTACTGGATCAGGCGCTTGCTCGCCAGATGCTCCAGCGCCTTGCGGATTTCCGAGCGGTTGGCGCCGTAGCGCTGCTGCAGGTCGATCTGCTTGAGCCACGTGCCGGGCGAGAATCGTCCGGCCTGGATATCGCGGGCGAGCCGTTCGGCGACAGGGTTCGAAGCCGCCGCTACCGCGTCCGATGGTTTATCCATGAGCCGAGTGTCCCCTTGCCGTGCAGGCCGCATACCTGCTTGAAATTTAGACATGCATATCGGTTGCACATAGAGGCAAAGCATGCATTATTGGCACCAATTTTAGTGCCAATACCACGCCGCCCCTCCGCCGGCATAGGTCGCGCGCAGATCGAAATGCGCAAAACCGTTGGGCGTGGGCGTGCGGCAGCAAGGAGTAAGCCCGTGGCCAACGCGAACGAAATCTGGGGCTATGTCGACGCCCTGAGCGACGCCTTCGTGGGCTTGAGCGATCGGGTCTGGGAAACGCCGGAGCTGAACTACGGCGAGACGCGGTCCTCCGCCGAGCATATGGCGATGCTGGAAGGGCAGGGCTTCAAGGCGGTGAAGGGCGTCGCCGGCATTCCCACCGCCGTGATGGGCGAAGCCGGGGAGGGCGGTCCGGTGATCGCCATCCTGGGAGAATACGACGCCCTGCCGGGGCTGAGCCAGGAGGCCGGCGTCGCCGAGCATCGGCCGATCGAGGCCGGCGGGGCGGGGCACGGCTGCGGCCACAATCTTCTCGGAGCGGGATCGATGCTCGCCGCCGCCGCGGTCAAGGATTGGCTGGCCGCCAAGGGTCTCAAGGGCCGCGTGCGCTATTACGGCTGTCCGGCGGAAGAGGGCGGCTCGGCCAAGGGCTTCATGGTGCGGGCTGGCGTCTTCGACGACGCCGACATCGCGATTTCCTGGCATCCTGCCCCCTTTGCCGGCGTCAACAAGCCGATCTCGCTCGCCTGCAACGAGATCGTTTTCATCTTCACGGGCCGGGCCGCTCATGCGGCTGCGTCGCCCGAACTCGGACGCAGTGCGCTCGACGCCGTCGAACTGATGAGTGTCGGCATCAACTACATGCGCGAGCACATGCCGTCCACGGCGCGCATCCACTATGCCGTGATCGACTCCGGCGGCGTTGCCCCCAATGTCGTCCAGCCCCGGGCGGTGGTGCGCTATCTGGTGCGCGATCGCGAGTTGCCGGCCATGCAGGCGCTGGTCAGGCGCGTCGAGAAGGTCGCCCAAGGCGCCGCCTTGATGACCGAGACCATGGTCGAGAGCCAGATCGTCAGCGGCGATGCCAACCTGATCGGCAACACGCCTTTGGAGGCGCTGATGCACCGGCATCTGGAGCATCTCGGCCCGCCGCAGTTCGACCAGGCCGATCGCACCTTCGCCCGCGAGATCCAGTCGACGCTCAGCCAGGAGGATATCGAGGCCGCCTATGCCCGTTTCGGGCTGGAGCCGCGTCTGGATGTTCCGCTGTGCGACGCAGTCACTCCGCTCGGCGCAGGCGACGGCACTCATGTCGGCTCGACCGACGTCGGCACCGTGAGCTGGGTCGTGCCCACGGTGCAGATGCGCGGCGCCACCTATGCCGTCGGCACGCCAGGTCACTCCTGGCAGCTCGTCGCCCAGGGCAAGATGCCGGCCGCGCACAAGGGCATGGAGCACGCCGCCAAGGTGATGGCTGCGACCGCCGTCGCGCTGTTTTCCGATCCCGCCGAGATCGAGGCCGCGAAGATGGATTTCGCCAAGCGTCGCGCCGGCCGGCCCTTCGTCAATCCGATCCCGGACGGCGTCGAGCCGGAGCTGCCACGGGCCGTCGAACCGGCCGCCCGGTGATCGCGGTCGTGCCATCGGCCGGGGCGGGCAAGTTCCGGCCTGCTTCGCCTTGCGCAGGATCGCCCGTTTCTTTCGTTCGACGTCGAGCCGGCGAACCAAGACTGCAATGTTTGTCCACCGAAAGGGGCCTCCCATGACGAAGACCACCACCATGCTTGCGATCCTGGCTGCCGCGACCGCGGCCGTCTGGTCGGGGGCCGCTTCGGCCAAGGACTGGAGCCACGTCAAAGTCGGGATCGAGGGCGCTTTCCCTCCCTGGAACACGATGGACGCCGACGGCAAGCTGGCGGGCTTCGACGTCGATCTCATCAACGACCTGTGCGCCCGCGCCGAACTGGAATGCGAGCTCATCTCCGGTCCCTGGAGCGGGATGATTCCGAGCCTGCAGGCCGGCAAGTACGACGTCATCATGACGATCGGCATCAACGACAAGCGCAAGGAGGTCATCGACTTCACCACGCCCTATGCCAACGGCGTGGCCTCCTTCCTGGTGCCGACGGACTTCGCCGACATGCCGATGACCGGCGAGCGGCTGAACCTCAACGACAAGGACAAGGCCGATCCGGTGATGGACGAGATCGGCGGGATGCTCGACGGCATGTCCGTCGGCGTCGTCCAGTCGACCAGCCAGGAACAGCTGATCAACGCCTATTTCGGCGATGCCGTCACGGTGCGCACCTATGCGAATTCCGGCGAGCGCGACCTCGACCTGAGGGCCGGGCGCATCGACGCCGGCTTCGACAGCGGCATCTACGAGACCTCCATGCTGTCGGAACCCGGCAACGACGATCTCAAGATGACCGGCCCGCTGCTCAAGGGGGCGATGCTGGCGACCAACGTGGCGCTCGGCTTGCGCAAGGGTGAAGACGACCTCGCGGCGATCTTCAACAAGGCGATCGACGAGGCCGCCAACGACGGCACGATCAAGGAGCTGTCGCTCAAATGGAGCAAGCTCGATCTGACGCCCGAGCAGTCTCTGTCGAAATAGACCGCCCAGCCTGACGCGGCGGCCTCTCGGGGCCGCCGCGTCACCATCGAAAGACGGTTCTTCGAGACCGACGCCAGCCACGGAACGCGATGCAAAATCCGGGTTTTTTCGAACTGATGAGCTTTGGCCCCGGCGGATGGGGGCCCGTCATGCTGTTGGGCGCCTCGGTCACGCTCGCGCTGGCCGTGTGCGGCTTTGCCATCGGAGCCGTCTTCGGCGCGATCGCCGCTTTCGCCAAGGTCGCGGGCGGCCCGATCGCCCGCACGATCGCCGACGTCTATACGACCGTGCTGCGCGGCATCCCCGATCTGCTCGTCATCTATCTGTTCTATTTCGGCGGCAGCTCGGTGCTGACCTCGATCGGCCGTCTGTTCGGCTATGAGGGCTTCATCGGCCTGCCGGGCTTTGCCACCGGCGCCATGGCGATCGGCCTCGTTTCCGGGGCGCAGCACACCGAAGTCTTCCGCGGCGCCTATTTCGCCGTCCAGCGCGGCGAGATCGAGGCGGCCATCGCCGCCGGCATGCACCGGTTCCTGCGGTTTCGCCGCATCATCGCGCCGCTGGTCCTGCGCCACGCGCTGCCGGGCCTCGGCAATGTCTGGCAGATCATCCTGAAGGAATCGGCCCTGGTATCGGTGACCGGCGTCGTCGAGCTGCTGCGCCAGGCCCAGGTCGGGGCGGGGTCGGAGCGCCAGCCCTTCACCTTCTACTTCGCCGCCGCCATCCTCTATCTGGTCATCACCAGCCTATCCAGCTTCACCTTTCAGCGCGCCGAAGGCTATTTCAATCGCGGTGTGAGGCGGGCCTGATGGATTTCGCCTTCCTCGGAGAGACCCTCCTGACGCTGCTGCCCGGTGTCCCGCTGACACTGGAACTGGCGTTTCTCTCGACCTCGCTCGGGGCCGTCCTGGCGCTCACGCTGGCCCTGATGCGGCTGTCGAATATCCCGCCTCTCGACTATCTGGCGCGCGCCTACGTCTTCGCCTTCCGCGGTACGCCGCTGCTGGTGCAGCTGTTTCTGATCTATTACGGCCTCAGCCAGTTTCCGGCCGTGCGCCACTCGTTTCTTTGGCCGCTCCTGCGCGAGCCCATGGGGTGCGCCATCATCTCGCTGACGCTCAACACCGGCGCCTATGCCAGCGAGGTGGTGCGTGGTGGTCTCCTGTCCGTGCCGCACGGCCAGGTCGAGGCGGCGCGGGCGGCCGGCATGTCGGGCCTGCTTCTGTTCCGCCGCATCGTGCTGCCGCTGGCGATCAGGCAGGCGCTTCCCGCCTACGGCACGGAACTCATTCTGATGGTCAAGGCGACGTCGCTGGCCTCCATCATCACGCTGATGGAGATCACCGGTCTGGCCGCCAAGCTGATCTCGGAGACCTATCGCGTGATCGAGGTCTTCCTGGTCGCCGGTGCCATCTATCTCGTCATCAACTTCGTCCTGACGCGCATCATCCAGGGCCTCGAATACTGGCTGACGCCGCATCTGCGGGAACGGCCGGCGGGCGCGGTGATGCCGACGACGGGACCCGTCGGAGAACGCGCATGAGCGAAACGCAGAGTGCTCGACCGAAGGTCGCGGTGCGACTGACCGATCTGCACAAGACCTTCGGAACGTTGGAAGTGCTGAAAGGCATTTCGCTCGATGCGCGAGAGGGCGAGGTCGTCTCGGTTCTCGGCGCCTCGGGGTCGGGCAAGTCCACCATGCTGCGCTGCATCAACATGCTGGAGGTTCCGACCGACGGCATCGTCACGGTGGGCGACGAAACGATCACCCTGGTCACCGATCGGCGCGGCCGCGTCCGTCCGGCCGACCGGCACCAGGTCGACCGGGTGCGCACCAAGGTCGCCATGGTGTTTCAGTCCTTCAACCTCTGGTCTCACAAGACGGTGCTGGAAAACGTCATCGAAGCGCCGATCCATGTGCAGCACCGTCCGCGCCGCGAATGCATCGAGGAGGCTGAGGCGCTGCTCGAAAAGGTCGGCATCGCCGACAAGCGAGAGCACTATCCGGGGCACCTGTCGGGCGGCCAGCAGCAGCGCGCCGCGATCGCCCGCGCGCTGGCGCAACGGCCCGACGTGATGCTGTTCGACGAGCCCACCTCGGCGCTCGATCCCGAACTCGTCGGCGAAGTGCTTCGGGTCATGCGGGGCTTGGCCGAAGAGGGGCGCACCATGCTGGTGGTCACCCATGAGATGGGGTTCGCCCGCGACGTATCGAGCCGCGTCGTCTTCCTCCACGAGGGCCTGATCGACGCCGAGGGGGCGCCCGCAAGCCTGTTCAACGGAGGCGGCTCGGAGCGCTTCCAGAGATTCATCGCCGGCTGAGCCGGCCTTCACCACGCCCAGCATGGGGCTGCGGCGGCAACCGAGAAAGGGAATGGAGCATGAAGAGCTGGGCTCGTTTCATAGGCGTCGCGATGACGGCCGCCGTGATGCTGACGGGGCAGGCGGTCGCCAAGGAGTGGAAGACCGTCAACATCGGCACCGAAGGCGCCTTTCCTCCTTGGAACTCGACCAACGCTGACGGCACGCTCGAAGGCTTCGAGATCGATCTCGCCGACGATCTCTGCAAGCGGATGAACGTCGAATGCCACTACGTGGTCCAGGCCTGGAACGGCATCATTCCGGCGCTTCAGGCGGGCAAGTTCGATGTCATCATGTCGGGCATGTCGCAAACGGAAAAGCGCAAGGAGGTGATCGACTTCACCCAGCCCTACGGTTCGACGGGGCAGACCTTCGGCGTGCTGAAGGACAACGAGCTCGCCGATCTGCCGCTGGAAGGCAAGGTCTTCTCGCTCGGCTCCAAGCCCGAAGAGGCGGAAAAGGCGATCGAGGAAATCAAGCCCTACTTCAAGGGCAAGGTCATCGGCGTGCAGTCGTCCTCGATCGCCGAGGGCTTCCTACAGAAGTATTTCGCCGACGTCGCCGAGATCCGCGAATACGGCAAGACCCAGGAACACGACCTGGATCTGATGGCCGGCCGCATCGACGCGATCATGGCCTCGATGGCCTATGTCTCGACGGCGGCCAAGGACCCCGGCAACGAAGGTCTGGAGCCGGTGGGACCGCGTTTCCAGGGCGGCATGCTCGGCATGGGCTCGTCGATCGGCCTGCGCAAGGGCGATGACGATCTGAAGGCCATGTTCGACAAGGCGATTGCCGCGGCCAAGGAAGACGGCACGATCAAGACGCTGTCGGAAAAGTGGTTCGGCTTCGATGTGACGGTCTACTGACCGGCACGCCGACAACTGACCCGGTATGAGAGCGAAGGGCTCGTGCTGCCGGGGAGCATTCGCGGCCGGGGCGGTGAAACGACCTCTGGCCGTCTGACCGATCCAGGCCGAGACCCGCCCGACGACGTTCGGGCGGGTCCGGCTTTCCGGCCGAATGAGTGCCGGGCGTCGGTCCTCTTGCCGGACCGCCAATCGGTCGCCGCTCGGTGGCCGCCGGCTTCTGCGGCAACTCCAGCCTGCCCGTCGAGCCCGATTTCGGCGTGACCTGGGTTCTTCAGCCTAGTCGCTGTCGGGCGATGCCCCCTCCACGGTGTCGGCGAACTTGCGCATCAGGCGCACCAGTTCATCGATCTCGTGGCTATCCCAGGTCCTTAAAGCCGCGCGACCGATCTTCTCGCGGGCGGCATCGAGGCGATCGGTCATCGCCTTGCCCTTCTCCGTAACGACCGCTTCGCGCACACGCTGATCGGCGGCGCTCTTGCGGCGCTTCACCAGCCCGAGACTTTCGAGCCTGGCCATCTGCCGGCTGACCGTCGTGTAGTCGCGACCCATCCGCTCCGCGGCGTCCACCACGCCGATCGGTCCGTAGCGCTCGATCCCGACAAGCAGCGGAAACAGCGTTCGGTCCAGCGCGATCCCCGCCTCGCGGATCAGCGCCTCGTCACCTTGCGGGCCGTTCATTATCGTCACGATATCGAGCAGGGCGCCGTGCAAGGTGCGAAGCTGAGCGCTGATATGCGCATCTTTCGTCGTTTTCCGTGACGCCATGCCGATCTCCTACTGTGTGCAGGTAACACACATCACGGCTCTCTCGGCAACGGATTCCATAGCTCCTCGGGTGGTCCGTCCGATGCTGCCCCAGGACCGCCGCGACGATAGTACAACCGCGACATCCGCTCTTTCCTCGTCGCCGTGCCACGATGCCAATCGCAGAGGAGGATATGTGCGATTTGCATATTTTCTTGACGATTTCGGTCGCCAGATATATGCAAAAGGCACATATTTGGTGAAAGGAGCGCTGCGATGAAGGCAGCCATCGTTCAAAGCCCGGGGCAGCCGCCGGTTTACGGCGAAATCGCCGCGCCCCTGCCTTCTCCAGGAAAAAGCTGCGTGACTGTAACGGCGGCCGCGCTCAGCCATCTGGTCAGAGGCCGGGCCTCGGGCCGGCACTACAGCGCGACGGGCGAATTTCCGTTTGTCGTCGGTGTCGATGGCGTCGGACGGCGCGAAGACGGGACGCGCGTCTATTTCGTGATGCCCGAAGCCCCCTTCGGCAGCATGACGGAGCACACCCTGGTGGACTCGGCGCGGTGCGTCGCGTTGCCGGACGATCTGGACGACGTCACGGCCGCGGCGATGGCCAATCCCGGCATGTCGTCCTGGGCAGCCCTGGTCGAACGCGCCCGCCTGAAGGCCGGAGAAACCGTTCTCGTCAACGGCGCGACGGGCGTGTCGGGGCGCCTAGCCGTCCAGATCGCCAAACATCTGGGCGCGGGAAAGGTGATCGCGACCGGGCGGAACCAGGACTCCTTGCGTGAGGTCGCGGCGTTCGGCGCCGACGTCACGATCCCGCTCGTCGAGGACGGCGAGGCCCTGGAAAAGACTTTTATGGCCGAATTTGCCGACGGTGTGGACGTCGTCCTCGACTATCTCTGGGGCCACAGCGCCGAACGCCTGCTGATAGCCGGAGCGAAGGCGGGGCAGCAGGGGCGTCCCATCCGGTTCGTCGAGATCGGCGCGATGAGCGGGCAGGAGATTACGCTGCCTGGCGCCGTCCTGCGCTCCTCGGCCATCGTATTGATGGGAAGCGGGCTCGGCAGCGTTCCGCTCGAGCGCTTCGTCGAGGCCATCGATGGCGTCTTCCGGGCGGCCGTTCCAGCCGGGTTCAAGATCGCCACGCGAACGGTCCCGCTTTCGCAGGTTGAACGGGTCTGGCTGGAGCCGGACGGTGCCCACCGCATCGTCTTCACGATGAACGGGCAGGCATCGTGACGGCTGGCGCTACTCCCTGGCGGAAAAGCGCGCCGTAAAACCCGGGGCGGAGGTCGGGCAAACACCGATCGCGTCGACGAGGCGATGGCTGCCGGCGGGCAGGCGGACCATGAGGAACGGAACCACCGTGCGGGCCGACACCACATTGCCGTGGGTCCGGCCGCACCAGCGCGGTTCCTTCCCATGACCGTCGAGGCTCCGAATGGCCGAAATGCCGTTCGCGCCCTTCACGATCACCGACGCGCCCAATTCAGGCTCGATTGCGGCTCGTCCGGCATCGGGCGCGAGGATCTCCGCCTCCTCGTACCACCGATCGACGGCGAAGCCGGTGTGGACGACGATCGCCGGCCGATCGAGAACGAAGACATGGGTGCGCGTGCAGCAGCCGTCGTCGAGCACGTCGATCGTCGTCTCGACCGTCTGGCGGCCCGAGCGCCACAGCGCCTTGAGCGTCGATCCATCGACGCTCGCCGTCTCGTTGTGCTGGCGCATCTGCCAATTGGCGCCATCATCGAAACTGAAGGCCAGGATATTGTCGCCGAAGCTCGGTGCCTCGGTATTCTCTGAATACTGAAGCGAGTTCACCTCCATGCCGAAGCAGGTCGAATAGGCGAACTTGTTGTATTTGTCGCTTTGCACCTTGCGATGCACCGGAGCCGCGTAGTGGACGATGGAATGGCCGTCGACCCGCTGCGCGATACTTTGGCTCGCCGGCATCGGATAGATCGTCTTGGGATAGGCGACGGGCTCTTCCTCGGCCGCCCAGAACGGCGAGCCTTCCGGCAGCATCAGCGGAAAGAAGGCCTTCATCGCCCAATAGGGCGAGGTGGGTGAATTGTAGGTCTCGCAGACGACGAGATTGGGATAGGCGTAGCCGCGCGAGAGCAACCCGTCGGCGGTGAAGATCGGCTTGTTCCGCCACGAGCGGATCTGGCGCGCCCAAAGCCCCTTGATCTGCCCGATCGGCAAGGGTGTCAGGCCGGCGACCGGCAGCATGCCCCAGAAGGCAGCGGTGGCGAAGCGGTAGGTCAGAGACCGGCCCTGGGCCAGACAATCGCCGTCAGCGGCGAACCAATAGGAGAACGGCTCGGCGAAGGCCTCGGCGCGCTCCTGGAAAAGAGAGGCCTGCGACCCCTCCTGATCCGTCAGGAGCCCGTAGAGCAGGCCGTAGAAATGCATGGCGAAGCCGCCATAATGGTCGACCGTCTGCGCCTGGCCGTCGCCGTACCAGCCATCGCCCCGATACCAGTGGCTCAGCCGATCGAGATAGGCCGCCTCCATCGCCGTATCGACGAGATCGCCCCGCCCGACGGCCTTGAGCGCCTGCTGGACGAGGACGGTGAAGAACAGCCAGTTGTTGGCCGGCATGCGCGGACCCTGGATGCCGGCGAGCCAGCGCGTGAGATTGTCCTTTTCCCGCGGCGCCAGCGGATGCCAGCTCTCATCGGGCAAAAGCGCCAGGAACAGGGCGATCGCCGCCATTTCGCAGCTGCGCTGGTCGATGTCGCCGGTGGCGCCCCAGAATTGCGGATGATCGGGATCGCTGCCGTCGACGATGATCCGCCGCAACAGCGGCCAATGCTCGAAGGCGCCGCCGCCCAGAGCCAGCGGCACAAGGCCCCAAAGCGGCCGGGCGATCCCTTCCAGCGAACTCGCCTTCATGTCGAAATGAGCGCCGCCTTCGTCGAGGTCGAGTGCTGCACCCTGCCTCTGAAGATAGGGCACCAGCGGCTCGAACAGGCCGACGACGCAGCGCTGAAAATCCGACCGCGTGGCGAGCGAATTGTCTGAAAAGGT
This sequence comes from Consotaella aegiceratis, assembly GCF_036541425.1. Taxonomy (NCBI): domain Bacteria; kingdom Pseudomonadati; phylum Pseudomonadota; class Alphaproteobacteria; order Hyphomicrobiales; family Aurantimonadaceae; genus Consotaella; species Consotaella aegiceratis. Next base: position 108,801 of record NZ_JAZHFT010000005.1, on the reverse strand, counting down.
CTTTGAAAACGGCATGACGCTCAGCCTGAAACGGAACGGGGTCGTTCGATTTGCCTCGGCCGACCACCGCCGTGTGGCCAAGGCACGGCGGGCGGTCGCAATCCCTAGAGCACGCCGAACAGGCGCGGCAGGAAGAGGCTCATCTCGGGCAGGTAAGTCACCAGCAACAGGCCGATGAACTGGATCGCGAACATCGGCAGGAGCGGCCCGATCACCCGCGTGATCTTTTCGCCCGTGATGCCGCAGGAGACGAAGAGCACGGTGCCGACCGGCGTCACGATGCCCATGCACAGGTTGTAGACCAGCATGACGCCGAAATGCACCGGGTGGATGCCCAGCCCGGTCACCACCGGGAACAGGATCGGCGTGAAGATCAGCATGGCCGGCGACATGTCCATGAACACGCCGACGATCAAAAGCGCCACGTTGATCAGCAGAAGGATGATGTACTTGTTCTCGCTGATGCTGGTCAGCATCTCGCCGATCGTGTCGGGAATGCCGGCAAAGGTCATGCTCCAGCTCATCAGGCCGGAACAGGCGATGAGAAACAGGATAACACCCGACGAGGCGATCGTCTGGGTGGCGACCAGGATCAGCTTTCGGGGCGAGAGGCTGCGATAGAAAGCCGCCAGCACCAGGCTGTAGAGGACGGCGATGCCGGATCCTTCCGTGGCCGTGAAGGCGCCGCCGACGATGCCGCCGATGACGAGCACGACCAGAAACAGGCTCGGCACGGCCCGCACGAAGATGGTCACCAGTTCGGAGGCCGAATAAGGCTCGCGGTCGCTCTCGTAACCGTTCCGCTTGGCATAGACCGCCGCCACGATCATGACGGAGACGCCCATGATGATGCCGGGCACGTAGCCGGCCAGGAAGAGCGCCACGATCGAGGCGCTGCCGCCGGTGATCAGCGAAAACACGATGAAGGCGCCGGTGGGCGGGATCAGCATGCCGGTCGGCGCCGACGCCGCGTTGACCGCCGTCGTGAAGGCCATGTCGTAGTTCTTCTCGCGGGCGATGGGCGCGATGATGCTGCCGATGGCGGTGGCCGCCGCGATGCCCGAGCCCGAGAGACAGCCGAACAGCATGTTGGCGAGCACGTTGGCCTGCCAGAGGCTGCCAGGGATGCGTCGGCCGAGCACCATGGCGAGGTCGATCAGCCGCCGCGCGATGCCGCCCTGGTTCATGATGTTGCCGGCCAGCACGAAGAACGGCAGCGCCAGGAAGCCGAAATTGTCGAGGCCGCTGAAGATCTGGCCCCCGACGGTCGAGGCGAGCACATCGCTGTCGATCTGAAGCGTCAGCGTGAAGATGCCGGAGAGCGCCAGGCCGACGGAGATCGGCGTGCCCAGGGCCAGAAACAGGAAGAAGCTTCCGAACAGGATAATGACGGAAAACAGGCCCAGATGTTCGTAGATCAGATAGTCGTAGGTCTCGGTCCGGCGCGCGGCGACGGCCAAGGCGAAAACGACCGCCAGCCGCGCGACCATCACGAGGATCGTCCTGGCATTGGCGGGAGTGGCGGCGACGAGCCGGGTCAGTTCGACGATCTGGGAGAAGATGATGAGGGTGCCGGCGATCAGCAGCACGCTCTGCAGCGTGCCCAGCGGCACATGCAGCATCGGCGACAAGGTCAAGGCGTTGTCGGAGATCGACCAGTAGCCGCCCCAACACAGCACCGCTCCGAAGCCGAGCGAGAGCAGCGCGTTGAAAACCTGCAGCCGCTCGCGATTGCGCTGCGAGACGGCGTCGGCGACGAGCGGCAGGTTGAGATGCAGTCCCTTGAGGAAGCACAGGCCGGCGCCAAGGATGCCGAGCCAGATCAGCGAATAGCGCAGAAACTCCTCGGTGAAGCCACTCGGCGCGTTGAAGAAATAGCGTGAGATGACCTGATAGGAGATGAGCGCGCTCATCACCGCCAGCAGCGCGATCAGCAGATAGCGAACCAGGGCCGCGATCGCGCCGTGCAGGGTTTCGAGCTTTTGCAGAAAGGGGCTCCCGGGCTCGATCCCGGCCGTTTCCTGCTGCATTTCAAGTGTTCCTACCCAATATCGGCAGCTGCGGTGCTGAGGGCGCGCTTTGGTGGCCGCGATCGCCAGCCGAAAACCGTCACGGTGGATCGAGGGGCGGCCCGACGACGAGCCGCCCCGGAAGGATCAGAGCTCGCGGCCTTCGATTTCGAAGATCGCGTCGAGCAGGGGACGCTTGGCCTCGTCCTCGCGCGCCTTCTCATACATCGGTTCGACCGACTTCATCAGCGGCTCGGTATCGATATGGACCAGTGTGACGCCCATCTCGTCGGCTGCCTTCTGGGCGGCTTCCTGCTGGTGAGCGTCGCCGATCGCCAGCGATTCAGCACTGACGTGCTCGAACTCCTCATAGACGATCTTCAGATCGTCTTCGGACACGCGATCGCGGAACTTCAGGCTGGTGACGGCGAAATCCGTCAGACGGGTCTGATTGGTGTCGAGCGCCCACTTGGCGACCTCGCCCAGCTTGCCGTCGTAAAGGCCGGCCAGCCCGCCCTCGGCGCCGTCGACCACACCCTGCTGCATGCCCGCGAACAGCTCCGAGCGCGCCAGCGGAGTCGGCACCGCGCCGAAGCTGCGCAGCATCTCCAGATAGGTCTCGCTCGACATGGTGCGGATCTTCAGGCCTGCGAGGTCTTCGACCTTTTCCACCGGCCTGGAGGTATAGATGCTGCGAAAGCCCGTGCTGAGATACCCGAGCGGCACGAAGCGATGCTCCTGCGCGGAATTGAACAGGATCTCCTTGACCTTCGGGTCGTTCATGACCTGGCCGTATTCCTCGGGCGTGCGGAACACGTAGGGCAGGTTGATGACGCCGAAGGCCGGGATCAGGTTTTCCAGGGTCGCGCTGTTGATCAGGCCGACGTCGACGACGCCGCGCTGGATCTGCTGGAGATAGTCTTCCTGGCTGCCGAGCACGCCATTCCAGAAGAACTTGAACGTGACGCGACCCTCGGTGCGTTCCTCGACGCCCTTGGCGAAGTCGTTCAAGAGGTCGGCGCTGGTGCCGGCATTGGCGATGTTGGTGGCGAACTTATAGGTGGCAGCCTGAGCATTGGCGTCGAGCGCCGCGAGAGCACAGGCCGCGACCAATGCATGACGAAGTAATTTCACGATAACCTCCTACCGAGCCTGTCGCTCTCCCGGAGCACGACGGCCGTTCTTCCATTGCCCTCGCGGGCTGTCCCCGGCGCCGGTCCGGCGCCAACACGCGCGTGGATCGCGAAGCGGACCACCGTCGGCGGTCCATTTTCCCAGCGTCTCCTGCCTTAGCGCGACACGGTGCCCGCGCTCGTTCCGGCAAGACATCCCCGGCAAGCCTTCCTCATCCACGTTGACCGGGTGGACCATGCCCAACCGACCGCTTTTCGATAACATTCCTTCGCGCGAAATGTCAATGTAATTTCTTTAATTGACGAAATTTCGCGATATGATAGAAAATCACTAAACATTCCAACGTACCTTCGATTTGGCTATGGACGCTCCCTCCAGTTCGTATTTTGCTCGCCAGACCGAGTCCCGCTCGGTCGCCCATCATCAGGCCGCGCTGGAGCGCTGTATCGCGCGGCTGCGGACTGCATTGCCGATCGTCGGTCTGCGCAATCCGAAGATCGGGCGGCCCGACCACAGCTGGATCTATTGCGATCAGGGCGACTGGGTGATCGGCTTCTATTCCGGTCAGCTCTGGCTTGCCCTGCAGCTCAGCAGCGATCCTCTGTTCCAGGCCGCCGCGCGGGCGCGCCGCCCGGATTTCCAGTATGTCCTGCAAAACCGCCGGGTGCGCGACCACGATCTCGGGTTCCAGTTCTCGCTGCATTCGGTCGCCGACTGGATGATGACCGGGGACGAAGCCGCCAGGCAGATGGCTCTGCGGGCGGCGGAGGCGCTGCTGTCGCGCTTTCGCGAGGAAGGCGGCTACATCCAGGCCTGGAACCCGTATGGGATGCAGGACCGCGACCGTGCCGCCTATGTCAACGGGCGACTGATCGCCGACTGCATGCAGAATCTGGCGCTCCTCCATTGGGCTCACAAGCAGACCGGGATCGCCGACTTTTTCGAGGTGGCCGAAATCCACGCCGAAACCAGCCGTCGCCATCTCGTGCGCGACGACGGTTCCAGCTTCCACACCTTCCTCTTCGATCCGTCGACGGGCGAACCGTTGGGTGGCCGGACGCATCAGGGCCTCGCCCACGAGTCCTGCTGGTCGCGCGGCCAGGCCTGGCTGATCCACGGCTTTGCGCAATGCCATCGCGCCACGGGCAATCGGAGGCATCTCGAAACGGCCCGCCAACTCGCGGACACGGCGGAACGCCTGATGGGCGAAGATCGCGTGCCGGTCTGGGACTTCAACGCCGCAGCCGACAGCCCGCGCCCGGTCGACAGCTCGGCCGGCGCCATCATGGCGGCCGGCCTTTATATTCTGGCGGCGGACACGGCGGGTGAAGAGGCGGAGCGCTGGAGAGCTTTCGCCGACCGCGTGATCGACGGGCTCATCGAGTCCTGCGACCTGACCGAGACGCCGTCGGCGCTCGGCCTTCTGGCGCATGGCGCAGCCCATGTCCGGGCTGGCCAGACCGACACCATGCTGCCTTATGGCGACTATTATTTCATGGAAGCCTTGATGCGCTCCATCGGGCATTCGCGATTTTTCTGGTGAGCAACGCTTCCCTTCCGGGCCGCATCCGCAAACACTGGCATTCGTCGGGAAAGTTGCGATAGTTTCGCGAATCGGAACTGCCGTTGATGGCGGCCACGAGGGATTGCGGAATGAATGTGAAGACGGATGACGGGCCGACGCTGAAGGATGTGGCGGAGGCGGCCGGCCTGTCGGTGACGGCCGTGTCCAAGGTCATCAACAATCGCGAAGGCGTCAGTGCTTCCAACCGCAAGCGCGTGATGCAGATCCTGGAGGAGATGGGCTATCGCGGTCGGGGCGGCAAACCGGCTGCGGCGCTGCGGGAGCTGGAGGCCATCACCGTCATCACGCTCGACCGTTATGTGACCGACAACACCTTCTACAACGAAATCGTCGAGGGCGTTCTGGAGGAAGCGAGCGAGCAGGGGGTGCCGGCCGAATTCAACATCGTGCCGTCCGCCGCGCTCGCGGCCGGCGAGACCAACCTGCTCTGGTCGGAGGCGCCGCAGGCGGCGGTGCTCATCGGCCTCGACCGGCGCGAGGTCATCGATGCGGTCTGCACGGCCAACGTGCCGGCGGTGATCGCCAACGGCATGGACCGTTCCATGCGGATTTCCAGCGTCTCGCCGGACTACCACTTCGGCGGCTGGGAGGCGACGCGCTACCTGCTCGACCAGGGCCACAGCGACATCGTGCATGTGACCCACACGCATCGCGAATCGATCAAGCTCCGGCTGGACGGCTTCCGCGATGCCCTGGAAGAGGCCGGCATTGCATTCTCGCCGGAGCGCCATGTGCTCGATCTCGGCAGCCCGAACCGGATCAGCTTCGAGGCTCGCGAGGTCGTCGACCGGTTCCTGGCGAACCGCAACGAAATGCCCAGCGCGCTCTTCTGCGTGGCCGATATCGTCGCGCTGGCCGCGATCCAGGCGATCCAGGCGCGCGGGCTTTCCGTGCCCGACGACATCTCCGTCATGGGCTTCGACGATTTGCCCATCGGCGCGCATTCGACGCCGCCGCTGACGACCATGCAGATCGACCGGCAGGAGGTGGGGCGGATGGCGATCCGCCTGTTGATGGAGCGCATCTCCGGCAAGAAGGCGACGGTGAAACGCGTCGGCCTCAACGTCGACCTGATCGAGCGCCGGTCCGTCGCCGCCCCGTCCCGCACCTGATCCAATCCCGGAACGCCACAGGCGATCGAGCCATCAGAGAGAGCCCATCGTCGTGACCTTCTCCCGAAGGTGGGCGAGATAGGGCGCGGTGTCGAGCGTCCGTCCGGTGGCGCGGACGAGCGTCTCGCTCGGCGTCGACGAACGGCCATGGGCATGGACGTTTTCGTTGAGCCAGGCCTTCAGTGGCCCATAGTCGCCGGTCTCCAGCCCGTTCGCCACGGCCAATCGCTGCTTCGCCGCTTCGTACAGCTGCGAGGCCATGACGTTGCCGAGCGTATAGGTGGCAAACGAACCGATCATGCCCGAGGACCAGTGGACGTCCTGCAAGACGCCGAGAGTGTCGCTGGGCACTGCAAGGCCGAGATAGGTTTTTATCTTCTCGGCCCAGAGGTCCGGCAGATCGGCAACGCCGATCGTCCCCGCGATCAGCTCCGCCTCGATCTCGCAGCGCAAGATGATGTGGAGATCGTAGGTCAGCTCGTCGGCCTCGACCCGGATCAGGCTCGGCCGCGCCTGGTTGACGGCCCGCCAGAACTCGTCGGCCGAAACGTCGCCGAGCTGATCGGGAAAGGCCACCTGCAACTCGGGAAAATGGATCCGCCAGAATTGCCGGGACCGCCCGACCCGGTTCTCCAGAAGCCGCGACTGCGATTCATGCAGGCCGAAGCTTGCGCCGCCTACCGCGTAGAGATTGGCGAAGTCGGTGGTGAAGACCGAGCGGGTGAAGCCGGGGTCGATGCCCTGTTCGTAGAGGCCGTGGCCGGCCTCGTGCCAGACCGCGAAAATGCCGCCCGGCAGCCAATCCTCGCGAAAGCGACCGGTGATGCGCACGTCGCCGCGCGTGAACGAGATCTCGAACGGATGCACCGTCTCGTCCAGCCGACCGCGCGCGAAGTCGTAGCCCATGCGCTCGGCGATCATCGAGGCGAAACGCTTCTGGTCGGCGACCGGAAAACGCCGCTGGAGAAAGTCGGTGCGCGGCTGGGGCGTGGCCAGCGCCTCTTCGACGAGCGGAATCTCGACAGCCTTGAGATCGGCGAAGAGCGCCTGTAGCCGCTGCCAGTCCATCTCCGGCTCGTAAAGCGCCACCAGCGCATCATAGGGATGGTCGCGATAGCCGATCGCGTCGGCAATCTGGCGCTGCACCTCGACCGTGCGCGCCAGGACCGGTGCGAAGGCGGCGAAGTCGTTTTCGGATCGCGCCTTGGCCCAGATCGGCTGCGCCCGCGTCTTCAGTTCCGCGGCCTCCTCGACCAGTTCGGCCGGGATGCGCGACAGGATCGCGATCGCCGCCGCCGCGTCCTCGACGGCCCGGCGCCGCAGATCGTCCGGCGGCGCATCCGCCAATTCCCGTCTGGCGTCGTCGATGGCCTGCCGCATCGGCGCCCCGGTGGCCGCGTCGCGCGCCAGGGCCGTGATGGTCGCGTATTGATGGCCGCGCGCCTCGACCCCGCCCGGCGGCATCATCACGCGCGCGTCCCAGCTCAGCAGGTTGGCCACGCACAGCAGGTCATTGATACGGGCGACGTGGTTCTGAAATGCGGCGTAACTCACGGAGGCGCTCCCGAATTCGCAAATGCGCGGTTCAAGTCGGTTGGGCTTCAGCGATGCCGAACGCCGGCCGGCCGAAATCGGCAAGGTGGCAGGCGGCGCGATGCTCCGGCCCGCGCTCGGTCTGCAACGGCCGCTCGGTGAAGCAGCGCTCGAAGGCATGCGGACAGCGCGTGTTGAACAGGCAGCCGGCCGGCAGATCGAGCGGGCTCGGCAGTTCGCCGCGCGCCGCGGCCTGGCGCGTGCGCTTGGCCGGGTCCAGTTCGGGAGCGGCATCCAGCAACGCCCGCGTGTAGGGATGGCGCGGCGCCGTGAACAGCTCTTCGGTCGGCCCGATCTCGATGACCTTGCCCAGATACATCACCGCAACGCGGTGGGAGATATGGCGCACCAGCCGCAGATCGTGGGCGACAAAGATCACCGTCAGGTTCAACCGGTCCTGTAGCTGCAGCAGCAGATTGACCACCTGCGCCTGCACCGAGACGTCGAGCGCCGAGACCAGTTCGTCGGCGACCAGGACGTCCGGCTCGACGGCCAAAGCCCTGGCGATGCCGATGCGCTGGCGTTGGCCGCCGGAGAATTCGTGCGGATAGCGGTCGGCCGAATCCTGCGGCAAGCGGACGAGGTCAAGCAACTCGGCGATCCGCCCGGCGATCTCGCCCCGCTCGCGCATCCGATGCACGCTCAAGGCTTCACCGAGGATCTGGCGCACCGTCATGCGTGGATTGAGCGAACTGTAGGGGTCCTGGAAGATCATCTGGACGCAGCGGTTGAACGCGCGTCGCTCGGCCGGCGAAAGTTCGCCGATGTCGCGGCCGTCGAAGCGCACCCGGCCGTCGTCCAGGTCGAGCAGCCGCACCAGGCAGCGGGCGAGCGTCGATTTTCCGCAGCCGGATTCGCCGACGATGCCGACGGTCTCGCCGCGCCGGATCTGGAGATTGACGCCGTTGAGCGCGTTGACGGCGAGCGGCGGCTTGCCGGTCATCCGCCGCCATACGCTTTGCGGGATTTCGAAGCGCTTGACGGCCTCCTCGACCGACAGCAGCGGCGCCTTGCCCTCCACGACGCTCATCGCAGCGACATCCCGGCCTCGGCGACCTGCCGATGGTGAAAACAGGCGACGGTCCGTCCGGGGGCGAACGAAGCGAGTTCCGGCGTCTCCACGCGGCACCGGTCAGTGGCGAAGCTGCAGCGCGGATTGAAGGCGCAGCCGGACGGAATGGCGCTGAGGCCGGGCGGCGTCCCCTCGATCGACAGCAGCATCGTCCGTTCGCCGCCGCCGCGCGGCACCGAGCCGAGAAGGCCGCGCGTATAGGGATGATGCGGCTCGGCGAAGACGGCGGCGACGCTGCCGGTCTCGACGATGCGGCCGGCATACATCACTGCCATGCGATCGCAGGTTCCGGCGACGACACCCAGGTCATGGGTGACGAGCACGACGCTCATGGCGAACTCGTCGCGCAGGTCGAGGATCAGCTTCAGGATCTGGTCCTGGATCGTCACGTCCAGCGCCGTGGTCGGCTCGTCGGCGAGGAGCAGGCGCGGATTGCTGGCCAAGGCGATGGCGATCATCACCCTTTGCCGCATCCCGCCCGAGAACTGGTGCGGATAGTCGCCGAGCCGCCGCTCGGCCGCCGGAATGCCGACGAGGTCGAGCAGTTCGATGGCACGCTTACGGCGGTCGGCGGCGCCGAGCCGGGTGTGCGCCTTCAGGTTCTCCTCGATCTGGATCTTCACCGGGAGCACCGGATTGAGCGCCGTCATCGGCTCCTGGAAGATCATGGCGATCTGACCGCCGCGAACCCCGCGCAACTCGCGCTCCGAGATCGCCAGAAGATCGCGTCCCTGCCATTGTACCGACCCCGAGACGTGCCCGGCGCCGTGCAGAAGACGCATGATCGAGCGCAACGTGACGCTCTTGCCGGAACCGGATTCGCCGACCAGCCCGAGCACTTCGCCGGGCATCACGTCGAAATCGACGTGGTCGACCGCCGTCACCCGCCCCTTGGACGTGTCGAACGTCGTCGTCAGTCCCTCGACCCGGAGGGCCGGCTCGACCGGCGTTTCGGCCAGCGCGCTCATCGCTTGGTCCTCATCATCTCGGCCAGCCCGTCGCCCACAAGGCTGAAGCCGAGGCCGGTGATGACGATCGCGATGCCCGGAAAGACCGAGATCCACCAGGCCGTCGACATGAAGTTCTTGCCATCGGCGATCTGGACACCCCATTCGGCCGCCGGCGGCTGGGCGCCGAGGCCGAGATAGCCGAGGCTGGAGCCCAGCAGGATGACCAGCGCCATGTCGGTCATCCAGTAGACCACGGCCGGCGTGATCGAGTTGGGCAGCAGATGCCGGAAGATGATCCGCCCCGGACGATAGCCCATCACGCGGCCGGCATCGGCATACTCCAGGCGCTTCTGCACCTTGATCTCGGCGGCGACCAGCCGGGCGTAGAACACCCAGCCCACCACGCCGACGGCGATGTACATGTTGACGAGGCCGGGGCCGAGCACCGCGACGATGGCGATCACCAGCACCAGGAAGGGGAAGGTGATGACGGCGTCGACGATACGTCCGAACAGGGCGTCGGCGAAGCCGCCGGCATAGCCGACCAGCGCGCCGACGATGGTGCCGACGACGAACGGGCCGACGGTCGCGAAGACGGCGATCTGCATGTCGATCGTATAGGCGTGGATGACGCGAGACAGCACGTCCCGGCCGAAATTGTCGGTGCCGAACAGGTGCGCCGCACTTGGCGGCTGCATGATCGCGCCATAGTCGAAGACCGTCGGATCGTAAGGCGCGAACAGCCACGGAAAGAACGCCAGCACCAGGCTCGCCCCGAGGATCAGCCCGCCCAACAGAAACGTCCGCGGCAGGCCTCTCAAGCGGGCGGGAAGCGCGAAGCGCCGCGCGGCCGACTTGTCGATTGCGAGCGTCATTGTGCCACCCGCGGGTCGAGCCAGGCCTGGACGATGTCGGTGGCCAGGAATGTCAGCGAGACGACGACGGCCAGCGCCAGCGTCAGGCCCTGCACCACCGGATAGTCGCGACCGTAGATGGAATCGATCATCAGCCGTCCCGCGCCGGGGATGGCGAAGACGGATTCGGTGATGACTGCGCCGCCGAGCAGCGTCCCGACCTGTAGACCGAACAGCGTGACCGTCGAGATCAGGGCGTTGCGCAGCACGTGCCGCATGAGGATCAGGCGCGTGCGCAGGCCCTTGGCCCGGGCGAAGTCGACATATTCGGCATCGACGACGCCGATGATCGCCGCCCTGAGATTGCGCATCAGGATCGCCGACAGGCTGAGCGCCAGGGTCAGGGCCGGAAGGAAGAGGTGATAGAGTCGTTCGCCGAAGGTGTCGCCATAACCGCCCACCGGAAACCAGTGCAGCTGCGCGCCGAAGACCGTCAGCAGGATCAGGCCGACATAGAAGACCGGCATCGACAGGCCGACCTGGAACGAGCCGCGGATGACGGTGTCGCCGGTGCCGCCTTGCGTGGTCGCGGCGAGGAAGGCGAGCGGCACGGCCAGCGCCACGGCGATCAGAGCCGCGAGCCCGGTGAGCAGCAGCGTCACCGGCAGACGCTCGGAGATCAGGCTCGCGACGCTCACCTTGAGGTGGATCGAGTTGCCGAGATTGCCGGTCGCCACGTCCTTGACGAAGATCAGGAACTGGACCGGCAGGGGCTGGTCGAGGCCGAGTTGGTGGTTGATCCGCTCGACATCGGCATCCTTGGCGCGGTCCCCGAGGATGGCGCTGGCCGGATCGCCTGGAAGCAGCCTGACCAGCACGAAGATGACGACGAGGATAAAGGCCAGCGTCGGGATCAATTGAAGCAGGCGACGAAAAATGAAGCTGACGAAAGGCACCCGGCCGGTCCGATCTCCATTCGCATGAAGGGACGCGCGGCGATTGAAGCCGCCGCGCGCATCGACGCGATGATGCTACTTGTCGAGCCAGGCCCGCACGAAGATGTTGTTGCCGAGCGGGATCTGGTTGAAGCCCTCCACGGTGTCGCGCAGCGCCACGGGGTAGGGCGTCTCGTAGAGCGGGATGGTCGGCCCGGTCGTGTTGAAGATCTCCTGGATCCGAGCGTATTCCTCGGCGCGCTTTTCCGGATCGGTTTCCTTCTGCGATGCTTCGAACAGCTTATCGGCTTCCTCGCTCTTCCATCCCGAATGGATGGCGTCGATCGTCGGCGAATAGGCGAAATAGGATGTGATCTCGTTCGGATCGGCGATGTCGTCGGTCCAGGCGGCAACACGCATGGTGAAGGTGCCGTTGCGGTACTGATCGGTGCGGGTCGGATTGTCGACCTGCTGGATCTCCAGCTTCACGCCGATTTGGCTCCACATCTGCTGCAGCGCCGTGGAAATGCCGATCTCGTCCTGATTGCCGGCCAGCACCAGGATCGAGGTCGAGAAGCCGTCGGCGAACCCGGCCTCCTCCATCAGCGATTTCGCCTTGTCGAGGTCGTAGGGGTAGAGCGGTTCGTCGCCGGAATGCAGCGGCGTCGCGGTCGACATGTAAGAGGTCAGCGGCGTGCCGACGCCATGGGTGACGATCTGGATGATGGCCTGCTTGTTGGTGGCGTAGTTCAGCGCCTGGCGGACCTTCTCGTTCGACAGGGGATTGTCCTGGCCATTGAGCTCGGGCCGCACGTTCATGGTGATGTACTGGACGCGCGTCGACGGAAACATCTCCATCTTGATGCCCTCGGCGGCCTTCAGCTCGTCGACGCGGGCATAGGGGATCAGTTCCGCCCCGTCGATCTCGCCGGACTGCAGCTTTAGGATGCGCGTCGCATCGTCGGGCAGCAGCTCGAAGGTGACGCCGTCGAGATAGGGCAGCGCCTCGCCATCCTCGCCCTTGTCCCAGTAGTAGTCGTTCTTGACCAGCTTCATGGTCGAGCCGCGATCCCAGGATTCGAGCACGAAGGGACCCGACCCCACCGGATGCTCCGAAAAGGCCTTGGCCTTGTCGGCGTCGGTCTCGCCCTCGGAGGCCTCGAACTGCTTTTCCGGCATGATCGCGCTGTTGAAGACGGTCAGTGCCGGCAGGATCGCTGGATCGGGATGCTTCAGCTTGATCGTGACGCCGTTGTCGCCCTTGGCGACGACATCATCGACGGCCACCAGAAGAAAATTCCAGATGCCGTTGTCGGGATTGGCCGCGCGCTTCAGCGACCAGATCACGTCTTCCGGCGTGATCGGCGTGCCGTCGGAGAACTTGATGCCGTCGCGCAGCGTCAGGTCCACCGACAGGCCGTCGTCCGAAACGGCCCAGTCCGTCGCCAGCCCTGGCTTCAGATCCTTGCCGTCGTCGGTCGGCAGGATCAGAGTGTCGTAGAGATTGGACAGGATCCAGATATCGACGTTGGCGTCATTCAGCACCGGGTCGAGGAAGAGGCTGTCGGCATAGCGGCCATACGTCATGACTCCGCCTCGCTCGACCGCCATCGCGGCTGAACTGACGCCAAGAAGGAGGGTCGCAGCAAGAGCAGATCCGATGACGGTCTTCATGAACAGTGAGCCTTCCGATGTAACACTGAAATAGAACAGTGTGACGATAGGCACTGTTCAAGAACCATGTCAACGTCGCTTCCTGCGCGAAATTTAAGCGGAAACTGCCGCGGGAATTGGCATTTGTCGTCTGTATCTCGATTCTGCACCGTGCTAACCACTTATGACAGTGGAGCACTGGACGAATGAACTTTCTTATCGATCGCGACCTGCCCGTGCCGATCCGGCAGCAGCTGAAGGGGCTCGTCGAATACGGCATCGCGTGCGGCGAGCTCCGGGCCGGCGAAGCCCTTCCGTCTGTTCGTGATCTGGCCGAGCGCATCGGCGTCGCGCCGATGACCGTCAGCCAGGTCTACCGCGAGTTGAAGGCCTCCGGCCTGATCGAGACGCGGCCCGGCACCGGCACCTTCGTCGCCAACAGCGGCCCGGCGCAGATCGCTGCGCGGCCGGAGGCGATGCAACTGCGCCGGCACATCGACGCCCTGATCGACGAAGGTCTGGCGATGGGCGTGCGCGCCAGCGACCTCGCCTCGCTCGTCAATGCTCGGTTGTTCTACCGCACCAGCCTTGGCCGCCGCGTCTCTGTGGCGATGATCGGGCTGTTCCGCGAGGCGACGGCGAGCTATGCGCGCCATATCGCGGCGCGGCTCGGCGAGAGCGCGACCGTCGAGCCGCTGACGATCTCCGCCATCCAGCGCCATCCCGAGGTCAAGGCCAGGGCCGACTCGGCCGATCTCGCCATCACCTTCGCCAATCGCCAGCGCGAAGTGGCCGCGCTTCTGCCCAACACCAAGGTGGTGTCGATCAGCTTCATTCCGTCAGAAGACACCCGGCGGGCGCTCGCCTCGCTCAGCCCGCTGGCCAAGCTCGGCGTCGTCTCGCGGTTTCCCGACTTCCTGCCGATCATGAAGGCCGGCGTGCAGCGCTTTGCTCCGCACGTTGCCGCCATCGCCGCGGCAACGGTCGATACGCCGGAGATGGAGGCCCTGCTCGAGCGCTCGGACGTCGTGGTCTATGCCACCGGCGCCGAAAGCGTTCTGTCGCGGGTCGGCACCGCCGTTCCCGTCGTCGAATTCCGCCACATCCCCGATCCCGCCGACATCGAGCGGCTCATCCTGCCCGTCGTGCGCGGTGCGGGGGCGGGCGCCTCTTTGGAGAAGGAAGCATCATGAAGATCGCCGAAACGAACTGGCAGCAGATCGAGGCGTATTTGAAGACCGACGACCGGGCGGTCCTGCCGCTCGGCAGCACCGAGCAGCATGCCGGGCTGTCGCTGTCCGTCGATTCCATCCTGTCGGAGCGGGTCTCGCTGGACGCCGCAGAGCCGCTCGGCGTGCCGGTCTTTCCGGTCCTGGCCTATGGCATCACGCCCTATTTCGTGGCCTATCCCGGCTCGATCAGCCTGCGCGTCGAGACCTATGTCCGGATCGTCCGCGACATCCTGGATTCGATGAAGTCCCAGGGTTTCCGCCGCATCCTGATCGTCAATGGACACGGCGGAAATCAGCCGGCCGGCAGCATGGCGATCGAATGGATGGCCGACAATCCGGACGTCGCGGTCAAGTTCCACAACTGGTGGAACGCGCCCCGGACCTTCGCCAAGGTGCAGGAGGTCGACCGGGTCGCCTCACACGCCTCATGGATGGAGAACTTTCCCTGGACGCGCCTGCCCGGCGTGGTGCAGCCGTCGCAGATGAAGCCGATGATCGACATCCCCAGGATGCGTGTGATGAACCCGAAGGCGGCACGCGACTATCTCGGCGACGGTAATTTCGGTGGCTATTACGAAAAGCCGGACGAAGACATGCTGGCGATCTGGAACGTCGCGGTCGAGGAGACGCGCGAACTGCTCGAAGGGCCGTGGTCTTGAGCTCTCCGATCCTGATCTGGGGAGCTGGCGCGATCGGCGGCACGCTGGGCGCCGCCTTTCTGCGCGCCGGCCATGAGGTGGTCTTCGTCGACGCGGCCGAAGAGCATGTGGCGGCCATCAACGCCAAGGGGTTGTCGATTGCCGGCCCGATCTTCGAGGACACCGTTCGGGCGCCGGCCTACCGGCCCGCCGAACTCGAAGGCGTCTTCGAGCGGGTTTTTCTGTGCGTGAAGGCGCATCACACCCAAGCCGCCTCGGCGTCGCTCCTGCCGCATCTGGCAGCCGACGGAGCCGTCGTATCCGCTCAGAACGGCCTCAACGAACGCGTCATCGCGCGGGCCACCGGCGATGAGCGGGTGATCGGCTGTTTCGTGAACTTCGGCGCCGACTATCTGGAGCCGGGCCTCGTCCACTACAGCGGCCACGGCGCCGTGGTGGTCGGGGAGCTGGACGGGCGGCGCACGGACCGGATCGTCGCTCTGCATCGTCTCATGGCGGAGTTCGAGCCCAAGGCGGTCCTGTCCGACAATGTGCTCGGCTATCTCTGGGGCAAGCTCGTCTATGGCGCCCTGCTGTTTGCGACCGCGCTGACCGACGACAGCATCGCCGACGTCCTGGCGACCGCCGACTATCGCCTCGTGCTGACTGGTCTGGCGCGTGAGGTCGGCGCGGTCGCGGCCGCCGCGGGAATCAGCCTCGAAGCCTTCGATGGCTTCGATCCGCACGCCTTCCTGCCGGACGCGCCCGCCGAACGGACGCAGTGCTCGTTCGATGACATGGTCGCTCACAACCGCCGCTCGACGAAGTCGCACAGCGGCATCTGGCGCGATCTCGCCGTGCGCAAGCGCAAGACCGAGGTCGACGCGCAGCTCGGTCCGATCGCCGAGTTCGGCGAACGGCACGGCGTCCCGACGCCGATCACCGGACGGCTGATCGCCATGATCCACGAGATCGAGGACGGCCGGCGGCCGCTCGATGGCGGCAATCTCGAAACGCTGGCGGACGTCATGCCTGCCGAAGCGGAGGTCCGGCCATGAAAATCGCCTTCGAGGGCCGCACAGCCCTGGTCACAGGCGCCGCGCACGGCTTCGGTCGGACGATCGCCCAGGCCTTTGCCGCCGATGGCGCGCACGTCTTCGCCTGCGATATCGTGGCCGACGAATTGCGCGAGACCGCCCGATTGGTCGGTAGCGCGTGCGAGCCGCGCGTGCTCGACGTCACCGATCGACAGGCGGTGCAGGCGTTGGTCGCCGAGGTGGAGGAAGCGCGCGGCCAGGTCGACATTCTCGTCAACTGCGCCGGCGGCGTTCTCGGGCAGGTCGGGCGGCCGATCGAGGAGATTTCTCAGGCCGACTGGGAGAGGATCCTGGCGGTCAATCTCTCCGGGGCGTTCTGGCTCTCGCAGGCCGTCGCCCCCGGCATGAAGCGGCAACGCCATGGACGCATCGTCAACATCTCCAGCGGCGCCGGCCTCGGCCCCAGCCTGACCGGCATCCAGGCCTATGCCAGCGCCAAGGCAGGCCAGGTCAACCTGACGCGCCAACTCGCCCACGAACTCGGCCCTTGGAACATCACCGTCAACAACGTCGCGCCGGGGTTCGTGCGGTCCAATCCGACCACCGAGAAGCAGTGGCAGGCCATGGGCGAGGAGGGGCAGGCGCAGCTTCTGCAGCGGATCGCGCTCCAGCGGCTGGGCCGTCCCGAGGATATCGCCAACGCCGTCCTGTTCTTCGCCTCCGATCAGGCGAGCTGGATCTCCGGCCAGGTGCTCAGCGTGGACGGCGGCAAATGAGGATCGTCGAAGATTACCTTCTCGCCCGCTATGCGGAGTCGGTCGAGGAGTTGAAGGCCTTCTGTCGCATTCCCAGCGTCAGCACCGACCCCGCCTATGGAGACGGTATCGCCAAGGCTGCGACATTTCTCGTCGAGCGCCTGAAGGCGGCAGGCTTCCCGGTCGTCGATCTCGTGCCGACGGACGGCCATCCCTCGATCGTCGCCGAATGGTGCGAAGCGCCCGGCGCGCCGACCATTCTCGTTTACGGCCATTACGACGTGCAGCCGCCGGACCCGCTGGAGAAATGGCGGACACCGCCGTTCGAGCCGGCGGTGCGAGACGACCGCCTCTATGCCCGTGGCGCATCCGACGACAAGGGGCCGGTGATGATCCCGATCCTCGTCGCCGAGGCCTTCACGAAGTCGCATGTCCCGCTGCCGCTCAATCTCAAGATGATCATCGAGGGCGAGGAGGAATCCGGCAGCCCGCACTTCGAGGCCACGGTCGAACGGCTCAAGGGCCGGCTCGCCGCCGATGTGGTGATCTCGGCCGACGGCGCCATGTGGCGCCCCGATCTGCCGTCAGTGACGGTCGCCAGCCGCGGGCTCGTCGCGCTCGATCTGACGCTGGAAGGGGCCGGCAAGGACCTGCATTCGGGCCGGCATGGCGGCAGCGCGCCCAATCCGGTCCGCGCGCTTATCGGGATGCTGGCGACGCTGCACGATGCCGACGGCCACGTTACGGTTCCCGGCTTCGCCGACGATTTGCCGTCGCCCGATCCCGCGATCCTCGAAGCGATCCGGGCCTCCGAGTTCGACGCGGGCGCCTATTTCGATTCCATCGGCGCGGCTCGTCCCGATCCCATGCCGTCGGGCGAGGCGCTTCTGGTCCGCCAGTGGCTGGAGCCGACGCTGGAATTCAACGGCGTTTCCGGCGGCTATGCCGGTCCCGGCACCAAGACGGTCATTCCGGCCAGCGCCTCGGCCAAGATCACCTGCCGGCTCGTCGCCGGCCAGGAGCCGGGAGCGGTGGTCGAGGCGATCGTCCGGCATCTACGCGCGGCCACCCCGTCAGGCTACCGCCTGATCATCGAGCCGCACGGCCCGGGCAGCGCCGCCTTTGCGCTCGACCCCGACCTGCCCGCTTTGCGGATCACCGAAGAGCTGATGGGCGAGATCCTCGGCGGCAAGCCGCTGCGTGTGGCCATGGGCGCGACCGTGCCGATCGGCGAAGTGTTTCGCCGGCATCTCGGGGCGGGCATGGTCTTTTTCTCGTTCTCGACCTCCGACGAGGATTACCACGCGCCGAACGAGTTCTTCCGGCTCTCCAACTTCCGCCAGGGTCTAATCGGCTGGGTGCGGCTCCTCCAACGGCTGGGCGCGCAGCTTCCCAAGCGGGAGAGGACGTGAGCGAGAAAACGGCCTTTCGCGGTGTGCGCGCACTTGGCGAGGGGTATCGCGCCGGCGAATTCACGCCGCTCGACGTGGCGGAGGCAGCACTTGCCCGGCTCGATCGGCTGGAGCCCGCGCTCAACGCCTTTGCCGACCGGATGCGCGATCAGGTGCTGGCGGATGCCGCTCTGCGGAGCCGGCAGCTGCGCTCCGGAGAGGATTTCGGGCCGTTGCACGGCGTTCTCGTCGCGATCAAGGACCTGATCGATGTCGAAGGCGTGCCGACCGGCTACGGCAGCCGTGTCCGTAAACCGGTTCCGGCCAAGGCCGATGCCGAACTGGTCGGCCGGCTGCGCCGCGCCGGCGCGGTCCTCTTCGGCAAGACCAATCTTCTCGAATATGCCTATGGCGTGGCGCATCCGGATGTTGGGCAGACGAACAATCCGCACGATCCAGGCCGCACCTCCGGCGGCTCCAGCGGCGGCTCGGCGGCGGCCGTCGCGGCCGGGATCGTGCCGCTGGCGATCGGCACCGACACCGGCGGCACGATCCGCATTCCCGCCGCCTATTGCGGCATCGTCGGGCTCAAGCCGAGCTTCGGCCTCGTGCCGACCGACGGTGTGTTCCCGCTGTCCTGGTCGCTCGACCATGCCGGGCCGCTCGCCCGCGCGGTCGAAGATGCGGTCCTCGCCCTTGCATGCCTGGCAGAAACGCCGATGACGATCGACGCCCCGCCGCTCTCCGGGCTCCGGCTTGGCGTCATCCGCGACCACCTGGATGCGCCCGTGGTCACGCCCGACGTGGCCGGATGCGTGCGCAAAAGCCTGGGACTGCTCGAAGCGCGAGGGGCGCGACTGATCGACTTCGCGATCCCCGACCTCGCGCGCGCCAATCGCGAACTGGTGAAGGTACTGCTGCCCGAAGCCGCCCTCGTTCATCGCGAACTCTACACAGAGAACGCGGCCGGCTATGCCGCCGGCACGCGGTCGCAGATCGAGGCCGGCTTTGCCGCAAAGGCCGTCGACTATCTGCTGGCTCAGCGTTATCGCGCGGCCCTTGGGGCGGTGGTCGAGGCGAGCTTCGCCGAGGTCGACGTGCTCGTCAGCCCGTCGGTGCCGTTTGTCGCGCCGGCTGAGGACCCGGAGTTCATCGAGGATGCGGACGACGGCGAAATCCTGGCGAGCGGTCTTGCGAATATGACGGGCCACCCGTCGCTGAGCTTGCCTTGCGGCATGAGCGAGGGGCTGCCCGTCGGGCTGCAGCTCACCGGGCGCCTCGGCCAGGACGCGCGACTGCTGTCTGTCGCCCGCACCGTGGAAGGCGCCCTGCATGCCTATCGCCCGCCCGTCGATCGACCTTGAACCGCCCAGCCGCAAAGGTCTCCGCAAAGCGACGCAAGGCCGCATGCACACTTTAGAATGGGTCTTGTAAAGTAAGGCGCAACCTGACAAATGTCGGACATATGTTGGGCCGCATGAGGCAAAGCTTCTCGTGCGACCTGGTTCACTGATCGCAGGCAGACCAATACTATGGAAGAGAAGTTGCATTTCTTGCTGGCCCTGGCCCGCGAGAAGCATTTTGGCCGTGCTGCGCAACTTTGCGGTGTTTCACAGCCCAACCTCTCGGCAGCGATCAAACAATTGGAATCCACCCTCGGCGTGCCTCTGGTCGACCGCGGCTCGCGCTTCATGGGCTTCACCGCCGAGGGGGAACGCGTGCTCGAATGGGCGCGACGGATCGTCGGCGACATCCAGGCGATGCGCGCCGACGTCGAGATGCTGAAGAGCGGCGAGACGGGCCATGTGCGGATCGCGGCCGTGCCGACCGCACTGCCGATCATGGCGCGCCACACGTCGGAACTCTGGTCCGCCCATCCGGGGGTGGGTATCACCGTCTATTCGTACAGTTCGACCGATATCCTATCGAGGATCGACAACCTGCAGATCGACGCGGGCATCACCTATCTCGACAACGAACCCGTCGGCCATGTCTACGAGGTGCCGCTCTATCGCGAGCGCTACCACCTGATCACCGCGACGGACGGCCCGTTCGGCGACCGCAAGTCGGTCACCTGGGAGGAAGCCTCGGGCCTGCCGCTCTGCCTCCTCAGCCGGGAGATGCAGAACCGGCGCATCATCGACAAGGTCTTCGAAGAGGTGGGCGTCTCGGTGGAGCCGAAACTGGAATCGAACTCCATCACCGTCATTCAGACCCATGTCTGCACGGGGGTGTGGAGCACGATTCTGCCGCGCATCATGGCCGAGACGCTGAACCTGCCGAAGCATGTCCGCACCGTCCCGCTGGTCGCGCCCGAAGTCACGCGGCTCATCGGCATGGTGGTGGCCAAACGCGATCCGCAGCCGCCTCTGACGGCGGCCCTGGTCGCCCAGGCCCGGACGCTGGCGCCCGTGCTCGCGGCGATGGCGTAGGCTTTGGACGTCCCCGGGTCACCGCTGCCCCGCCGCTTCGCCTACAGGCAGTAAGACCTCGTTGCTCAGGCGTCGAGGTCCATGCGGTCGGGATGGGTGAACAGCTCGAACCCGTCGCGCCGCGCCACGCCCGCGAGAGTGATGCCGGCCGCCTCGGCCGTGGCGATCGCCAGCGACGTCGGCGCGGAAACGGCCACCAGCATCGGCGCTCCGAGCACCGCGCATTTCTGGATCAGTTCGACGGAAACGCGGCTGGTCATCAGGACGAAGCAGGAGGCGACGGGAAAGCCTTCGCGCGCAGCGGCACCCACCAGCTTGTCCAGGGCGTTGTGGCGGCCGAGATCCTCCCGCACGGCGACGATCCCGTGGTCCAGAGCGAACAGGCCGGCTCCGTGGACGGCATGGGTCTCATGAAACAGGCGCTGGCTGGAAGAGAGTGCCGCCATGGCGGCCATTACGTCCGTGGCGCGAAAGCGGGCCGCGCTCTCGACCGTCTTGGGATCGATCATCACCTCCGACAGGCTGTCGACGCCGCACAGGCCGCAGCCCGTCGGGCCGGCCAGCGCCCGCCGGCGCTGCGACAGGCGCTGGTTGCAGGTCTCGTCGATCCAGAGGCGCGCCTCGACCCCACGATCGAAGGCGACGATGTCGATCGACCGAATGTCGGCGGCCGAGCCGATGATCCTCTCCGTCAGGCTGAAACCCACGGCGAAATCTTCGAGATCGGTGGGGCTGGCCATCATCACGGCATGGGACGAACCGTTGTAGGTGACGGCGACCGGCACCTCCTCGGGCACGTTGCGCGTGTCTTCCGGCAAGGGGCGTCCGCGCCACAGGATCCGCGATACCGACCGATGGGCGGCGGGCAGGTCGCTCGCTTCTTCGAGACTTCGATTCGTCATCTCGCGTTCTCCATGGCTGCGGAACCCTCGGCAGGGTCGTTCGGCGGTCTGTGGACGAGGAGGGGCGGTTCGTCTCTCCTCCGTTCGGTACGAAAAGGCGGTCAGCGCCCGGCCACGGCGCGGCCGGACTTCATCTTCATCGTCGGCACCTCCTTCGCCGGCAGCGGATGCAGGCCGCCGAGGCTCTTGCGATAGATCAGCCAATAGATGCCGCCGACCAGAAGGCCGCCGCCGACGATGTTGCCGAGCGTCGCGAAGATAATGTTATGCACGACCGCGCCCATCGTCAGCGCCGAGACGTCCAGCCCTTCGGGCACCTGGCCGGTGAACTTCAGGACCAGAGCGTAGGGCAGGAAATACATGTTGGCCACGCAGTGCTCGAAGCCGGCGGCGACGAAGCCGGAAATCGGCAGGACGATGGCCACGATCTTGTCGGCCACCGTGCGGCCGGCATAGCCGAGCCACACCGCCAGGCAGACCATCAGATTGCAGAGAATGCCCTTGAAGAAGATCGTCACCCAGTCCTGATCGACCTTGGCGACGCCGATCTTCAGGAGCGACGTGCCGACATTGCCGCCATTGAGGGCCTGTTGGTGCGCCATGTAGAGCAGAAAGACGAGGCCAAGCGAGCCGACCAGATTGCCGAGCCAGACGATCGTCCAGTTGCGCAGGACCTGCCCGGTGGTGATCTGCTTGTTGGCGTGCGCCATGACGATGAGCGAGTTGCCCGTGAAAAGCTCGGCGCCGGCCACCAAGACCAGCACCAGTCCGAGGCAGAAGGCGATGCCGCCGATGACTTTCGAGACGGCGAAGGACAAATTGGGGTCCGAGGCGACGATCGTATAGTACATGCCGCCGAGGCCGATGGAGCCGCCGGCCACGATCGACAGCATGAAGGTCGGCCAGAAGGGCATCAGCGCCTTCTTCACCCCCAGACCTTCGACCTTTTCCTCGATTTCGGGCGGTGAGTAGCAGTCCATGCCGAAGATCGGCTGAGTCTCGTTGCCTGCCATGTTTCATTCCCCCTTTTATGAAACGCATTCTCGATCGGATGCGAACCTGTGACGGCGAGGGAGGTCAGCGGCGTCAGACGCGCGGAAAGTCCTCGATGGCGCTACCGTCTCTCAGAAGTCCATGGAGCGTCGCCACGGCTTTCTCGACTGCCGGGGACACGGGTTCGTAGAAGCCCGTGCCCTGCGGCTGAATTCCCAGAAACAGAATTTCGGGTACGCTCTCGCGCAGCGACTGAATGAGGAAGCTGAGCGGGATCGCGTGGGTGGTGATGAGGAAGTGCTCGACGACAGCCGCCTCGTCGATCAGCCTCATCTCTCCGGGTTCGAGACCCATCTCGGCCGCGTCGACCAGAAGCACGCGCTCCGGCTTGGCGGCGCGCACCGCATGGGTGTGGTTCTCGGGCGTTTGGCCGCCGTCGATGACGGTCCAGCCTGGCGCCGGATCGGCCTCCAGTCGCTCGGCGAGCATCGGGCCGGCGGCGTCGTCGCCGCGCAACACGTTGCCGACCGTGAAGACGATGCCGCTCATCGGATCCACCGGCCCATGAGATAGATCGCCGGCTCTTCTCGGATCGCATCGAGAGAGGTTCCGAGCGCATCGAGGAAGGCGGCCATCTCTGCATCGGCCTTGGGGCCCACCTCGTCGATCGCGGCCTTGAGCTGTCCGACATGGGTGATGTCGACGATGATCTCGCCGAACTTGTAGAGACCGGCCAGCTTGCGCCGCGCCTCGAGCGCCTCCGGCAGCGCCTCGATGATCCGGTCGAGCGTCGCCCTTGGACAGCGGAACTGGACACGGAAGCAGTCGAAGACACCGATATGGTGGCCGATCGCCAAGGAATAGTACATCACCTCCTTGGACTTCTCGGGGATGTCTTCCTTGCGCTCCAGGAACTTCTGCTTGAGCTGGTAGAAGACGATGTCCTCGGTACGGGTGGCGTCGCCGTCCATGGCTCAGATCCCCCGTGTCAGTCGGGTGACGACCTGATGAAGGCGCTCGAAGATCTCGACGCGTCGTGGATCGGCCTCGCTGGCCGTCAGCTGCGCGATACGGATGCCGAGCGGGGTCTCCGTCCTCTTTTCGAGCGTTGCCATGAACTCGTCGGCGATGTCACGCCCCTGGCGATAGCCCGCCATGCGCCGCGCCTCGCGCTCGATCTCGACGCGCAGAAGGTAAGGAATTTCCGGATGGGCGAGCGGAACGGTCTCGCCGGGCGCCTCCACATGCGTTTCCGACTTCAGCTTCTGGCCGAGAAGACCGAGCGCGACGGCGAATCCGTAGATGGTGGCGGCCGGGGTCGGCGGGCAGCCGGGGATATAGACGTCGACCGGCAGGAGCTGGTCGGTTCCACCCCAGACGCAATAGAGGTCGTGGAAGATGCCGCCCGAGCAGCCGCAGGCGCCGTAGGAGACGACGATTTTCGGATCGGGCGCGGCCTCATAGGCGCGTAGCGCCGGCATGCGCATGGCGCGCGTCATCGCGCCGGTATAGAGCAGGATGTCGGCATGGCGTGGCGACGGCACAACCTTGATGCCGAAGCGCTCGGCGTCGAAGACCGGCGTAATCGAGGCGAAGATCTCGATCTCACAGCCGTTGCAGCCGCCGCAATCCACCCGGTAGACATAGGCCGAGCGCTGGATGTCCTTGAGCAGCGTCTGCTTCATCTTCGCGGCCTGCTCGTCGATCGAGACGCGCTCGAGCGGCGCCTGCAGAGCCTGACGGTCGATCGGAGCGTTCATTTGGCTGTCTCCATCTGACGGGCGATGGCCATGTCGGCGAGCTTCTGAAGATCGGCCTTGCGCTTGCAGTCCGGGCAGGTCGACAGCAGCCGGCGTTGCTGCTCGGTGCGATTGGGATCGTCGCTTGTCTGGGCGAGGATCTCGGCCGCGTAGGCAATCTCCTTGGCCGGTGCGAAGGGCTTTCCGCAGATCTCGCAGTCGGCGAGCGTGAAGACGGCGCGCCGCATGAGGTCTTCCTTCGAGCCGACGGCCAGCTCGAACTCCGGCGTCAGATGGATGGCCTCGGTCGGGCAGACTTCCTCGCAGCGCCCGCAGAAGACGCAGCGTCCGTAGTTGATCGACCAGGTCCGGGTGCCGGCCGCAAGATCGGTCTCCATCCGGATCGCGTTGGGCGGACAGGCGATGGTGCACGCCGCGCAGGCGATGCAGTTCTCCGCCACATGCTCGGGCTTGCCACGGAAATCCTTCGCCACCTCCAAGGGAGCGAAGGGATATTTCACCGTGGCATCGCCGGTGCGGAAGATTTCCTTGAACAGTTTCAGCATGGCGCCGGCCTCACTTCAGCGGAGAGTTCTTGCGCTCGCGGCCGTAGCGCTCGACTTCGTCGTAGGAGACCGTGGTCTCCTTGTGCTTGCGCACGTCGACGAAGGTGACGCGGTCGGTGCAGGAGTAGCAGGGGTCGAGACTGCCGACGATCACCGGAGCGTCGGACACCGTGTTTCCGCGCAGCATGTACCGGAGCACCGGCCAGTTGTTGTAGGTCGAGGCCCGGCAGCGCCAGCGATAGAGCTTCTGGTTGTCGCCGGTCATCGACCAGTGGATGTCCTCGCCGCGTGGCGCTTCGACGAAGCCGAGCGCGAACTTGTGCGGCTGATATTCGAAGTCCTCGGTGAGGATCGGCCCGCCGGCGGCGGTCGACAGCAGCGCCTCGATGAGGTCGAGGCTGTCGAACACCTCCTCGGCGCGCACCAGGGTGCGCGAGAGTACATCGCAGCCGTCGTGCGAGCGGATGGTGGTCTTGACCAGACCATAGCCGGCGAAGGCATGGTCGGCGCGGGTGTCGCGGGCATGACCGGAGCCGCGAACCAGCGGCCCGACCGGGCTGAAGTCGCGGGCGACCTGCTTGTCGAGCAGGCCGACGCCCTTGACGCGGCCGCCGACATTGGCGGTTTCCAGCAGAATGTCGACGAGGCGCCGCGTGTCCTCGCGAAGCTCCTGGACGACCCGGCGCGTCTCCGCCGCCTGCTCGCCCAGGATGTCGCGGCGGACGCCACCGATCAGGTTCATCGCATAGGTCTTGCGCGAGCCGGTCAGCACCTCGGCCAGCGTCATCGCCTTTTCGCGGACCCGGAAGAATTGCTGGAAGCCGGTATCGAAGCCGACATAGTGACAGACGAGCCCGAGATTGAGCAGGTGGCTGTGCATGCGCTCGGTCTCGAGCAGGATCGAGCGGATCGCCTGGCCGCGCGCCGGCACCTCGATGCCGAGCGCATTTTCGATCGACGTCGCGTAGGCCACTGAATGGGCGTAGCCGCAGATGCCGCAGACGCGGTCGGCGAGGAAGGTGACCTCGTTGTAGCCCATGCGGGACTCGGCCACCTTCTCCATGCCGCGATGGACGTAGAACATGCGGTAGTCGGCGTCGATGATGTCCTCGCCGTCGACGAACAGGCGGAAGTGGCCGGGCTCGTCCGAGGTGATGTGCAGCGGGCCGACCGGAACGATCGTCGTCTCCTGCTTGGCCTCGTTGATGAAAGGATAGGTCTCGTTATCGGTGATCGGCGCCGGGCGCATCCGGTAGTCCATCGAGTCCTTGCGCAGGGGATGGAGATCGTCCGGCCAGTCGTCCGGCAGCACCAGGCGGCGCTCGTCGGGCAGGCCGACCGGGCGAAGGCCGAACATGTCGCGCACCTCGCGCTCGCCCCACACGCAGGCCGGGACAACGGGAGTGACCGAGGGAAATTCGAGAGTGCCGGCCGGAACTTCGACACGCACGATGATGTGGCACTTCTCCGTGCCTTCCATCGACAGCACGTAGTAGACGGCAAAGACCCCCGTCAAAGGACGCTCGTCGTTGCCCACGACCACCGAGACCCAACCGTCGTGCTGGTAGTAGAGCGTCTTGACCACGTCCTGCAGCGCCGATGGCTTGACGGTGATCGTCACCTGGGCGGGCGTCTGCCATTCCTCGTGAAGGATGGCGTGGGGCAGTGCGCCGCGAAGCGCCGACAGGGTGGACGTCCCGATCCGATCTGACGAGAGAATATCCATTAGTTCGTCTCCTTCTCGGCGGTCGGCTCGGCGGCCGCGGCGGGAGTTGCGAGGAGCGCGTGCTCCTCGGCGAAGAGCGATGACGTCCCCGCCTGCCAAGGGCTGGCGACGGTGACCGGATCGCCGCCGTCGAGAACGATGGCGCTGGCATCGGCGACGAGCCTGGCGATCGGCTGCGGCACGGCGAAGCCCATCACCAGGACCAGGGCTGCCAGGATGCCGAGCGGAGCCAATGTCCAGGCGCCGACATCGCCGGGCTTGGCATCCTTGCCGGCCTTGCCGAGCACCGAGCCCGAAATGATCTGGACGAAGCCGGCGATCGTCACGGTGAAGAACAGCAGCACGACGAGCATCAGCCAGGGATGGCCAGCCTTCAGGCCCGCCGCGAAGATCAGGAATTCCGAAACAAAGACGTTGAAGGGGGGAAAGCCCGACAGCGCCAGCGCGCCGATCATCAGGAGCAGGCCGCTCGCCGGCGCCAGACGCAGCATGCCCTTGACGCTGTCGAGATCGCGCGTGCCGTATTTCATCAAGACGTTGCCCGAGCCGCAGAACAGAAGCGCCTTGGCCAGGCTGTGGTTGATGGAATGGAGCAGCGCGGCGGCAATGCCGAGCGGCCCGCCGAGACCGAGGCCGATGGCGATCAGGCCGATATGCTCGACGGAGGAATAGGCGAGCTTTCGCTTCAGGTCCTTCTGGACGAAGAACAGCATCGCCGCGACCACCACCGACAGGATGCCGAGCGTGAGAAGCAGGGTCTGCGGGAACTCGGGGCCGATCGCGCGCACCATCAGCGCCAGATAGCGGATGATGACGAACAGCGCGCACTTCAGGAGAACGCCGGAGAGCAGCGCGCTGACCGGGCTCGGTGCCTCGGAGTGGGCGTCGGGCAGCCAGGCGTGCATCGGGAAGAGCCCGGCCTTGGTGCCGAAGCCGATGAGCACGAAGACGAAGGCGATCTTCATCAGCGACGGATCGAGCAACGACGCGTTCTGGGCGAGCGAGGTCCACAGCACCGCCTGATGCGGATCGGCCAGGACCTCGGCGCCGTTCGAAAAGACGAGAACCGTGCCGTAAAGGCCGAAGGCGACGCCGACGGTGCAGATGACGACGTATTTCCAGGCCGCCTCCAGCGAGGTCTTCTCGCCGTAGATGCCGACCAGGAAGGCCGAGCCGAGCGTGGTTGCCTCGACGGCCACCCACATCATGACGATGTTGTTGGCCGTCGCCGACAGAAGCATGGTGAACAGGAAGAGATTGAAGAAGCCGTAGTAGATCTTGGCGCGGCGAAGATCGAGATGGCCGGCCTCGACGTCGTGACGGATATAACCGAGCGAATAGAGCCCGGTCATCAGGCCGACCACCGCGATGATCATCAGGAAGATCACGCCGAGGGCATCGACATAGAGCCAGCGTCCCATCGCCGCCAGCCGGGCGCCGCCGAGCACCTCGCCCGTCATCATCAGGGCGAGGACGAGGATCAGCGCGATCGAGACGACGTGAGCCGCTTCGCAGGCCTTCAGCGACATGTGTCGAAGCGGCACGAGAAGGATGGCGAGCGCGATGACCAGCGGTACCGCCAGGATGAGGAGGGGCAGGGACGAGGAAGTCATGGGTCAGCCCTTGAGGGTCGTAAGCTTGCGGGCATCGAGGGAGCCGAGCGTTCTGGAGATGCGCAGGCCAAGTATCGCCATGATGACGACGGCGAACACGGCATCGGTCGCGATCCCCACCTCGACCAGTTCCGGCGCGTTCGGTGCGAGCACCGCCAGCGTCAGATGCGAGCCGTTCTCCATCAGGCAGTAGCCGAACACCTGCTTGAGGATGTTGCGCTGGGTGACGATGCACGCGAGGCCCAGGAAGAAGTGGGCGAGCGAGATGGCGAGCGCCGGTTTCAGGTCGAGTGCCGCCGGCAGCGTGACGCGGGAGACGACCGCATAGCAGAGGATGACGATCAGCGCGGCGCCGATGATCGACACGGCGCCGGGAATGACCGCGCCGGAGCCCATCGTGTTGTCGTCCAGGGGCTTGAACAGCTTGATCATGATTAGCGGGACAAGAACGACCTTGGTGACGAAGGCCGAGGCCGACCAGAGATAGAGCTCCTCGGAGCCGGTCGTCGCGCCGAGCGTGATGAACAGCGCCACGAGCACCAGCGACTGCAGGGCGTAGAAGCGGGCCGCGGGTACCGGCCGCGAGGCGAGCGTCACCAAGAGCGCCGTGACGATCAGGAGGCCCGAGAGGCCGTTGATGATGAGAGTGCCTTGCATGGAATTCTCCTCAGCCCAGCCACCAGGCGGCGATAGCGCTCGAAGCGACCGACATGACGATGAGGACGACGAGCACGACCTGGATGCTTTTCGGCGTCGGAGCGGCGTCGGCCACGGCTTGCGACGGTTCGCCGGGGATGCAGGTGCCGAGCCACTTCAGGAACCAGGCGAAGGTGCCGACCGACTCCGCCAGCGCGATCACCGCGATCACCATCAGCGGCCAGTGCTCGCGCCCGACGGAGAAGCCGCCGGCGAAGATTGCGAATTTCGAGAAGAAGCCGGAGAACGGCGGCACGCCGGCGATCGCCATGGCCGCGACCGCGAAGCCGATGCCGATCAGCGGCTTCTTGGCCATCAGGCCGCGCAGGTGCGGCAGCAGCCGGGTGCCGGCGGTATAGGAGAGCGAACCGGCCACCAAGAAGAACAGCGTCTTGGCGAAGGCGTGGTTGAAGATGTGGGCGATGGCGCCCTTGAAGGCGAGGTCCGACCCGAACACCGAGAAGGACAGGCCCAGGAAGATCGTCGCCAGCTGCGTGATGGTCGAATAGGCGAGCAGCCGCTTCATGTCGATCTGCGGCAGGTACATGGCGAAGCCGTAGAACAGCGTCAGCGTCGCCATCACCGCGCCGACCCAGCCGACGATCTCCGGCGCGCCGCCCGACGACAGCAGGCCACGGGCGAAGATGTAGACGCCGACCTTCACCATGGAGGCCGCGTGCAGATAGGCCGACACCGGTGTCGGCGCCTCCATCGCGTCGGGCAGCCACATGTGGAACGGCAGCTGCGCCGACTTGCCCCAGGCGGCGACGAGGATCGCAAGAAGGATCGTCGCTTTCTGCTCGGTCGGAAGTGTGGCGATCGCCGTCACCGCGAAGGTGCCGGTATCGATGAAGATGAGGGCGGCCGCGACATAGAGGCCGATCGAGGCGATGTGCGTGACAATCAGCGCCTTGGCGGCCGAGCGCAGCGCCTTCGGGCTCTCATAATAGCCGATGAGGGCCCAGGAGCAGGCGCCGGTGATCTCGAAAAAGACGAGCTGGCCGATGACCGTCGAGGTGAAGACGAGACCGGCCATCGCGCCGATGAAGATCAGCAGGAAGGCATAGAAGCGCCGCCGCCCGATGTCCGGATGCTCGCGGTTGCCCTGGTTGAGGTAGCCGATCGAATAGAGCGCCACCAGATAGCCGATCACGATGACGGCGGAGGCGACGAGGACGCTGACGCGGTCGATGGTGAGGCCGAGAATCTCGGTCGAACCGAAGCCGATCAGCACGGTCTGGCTGGTGGCCGAGCCGCCAGCCTCGAAGACCCAGGCGAGCGAAAGGATGATCAGCACTGCGAGCGCGGCGAAGATCTGGCACACCCACTTGCCGGCGTCGCGCGGCAGGGCCGCGATGAGCGCCGCGCCGAGGAACGGCACCAGGGTCGCCGCGAGGGCGAGGATGGCGGGGAAGGTCGTTGGGAGAGTAATCACTGGATGTTGCCCCTACGCGGCTCTCAAAGCCCGACCAGGTAGAAGACGAAGGCGAGCGAGGCGGCACCCACCCCTAGCCAGCTGTGCTGCGGGGTGAGGCGGAAGCGCGCCCGCGCCACGCTGTTCTCGATGAGAGCGACCACGCCGAAGAGCAGGAAGAGCTTGATGGCGAAGACGACGAAGCCGAGGATGAGCCCGCCCGCAGTCAGCGCCGTGGCGCTGCCGAAGGGCAGGAAGACGGCGACGAACCAGCCCATGACCAGCGTCTGCTTCAGGCCCATCGCCCATTTGACCAGGGCCAGCGACGGCCCTGAATATTCGGTGAGCGGGCCTTCCTGAAGCTCCTGCTCGGCTTCGGCCATGTCGTAGGGCAGCTTGCCCAGCTCGATATAGAGGGCGAAGGCGAAGGCGCAGCCGGCGAGCACCGTCGCGGCGACCGAGCGGACTTCGCCGTCGGCGATCGCGGCGCCGATGGCGCCGAGATTGGTCGAACCGGCGAGCAGCGCCGCCACGAACAGCGCGAGCAGCATGATCGGCTCGACCAGCACGCCCATGGTCAGCTCTCGGCTGGCGCCGATGCCGGCGAAGGACGATCCCGAATCGATGCCCGACAGCGAGAAGAAGAAGCGCAGCAGGGCGAACAGATAGACGATGGTGATCAGGTCGCCGACCGCCGCGATCGGCGTGAAGCGGGTGAAGATCGGCAGACCGGTGGCGATGACGAAGAGCGTCGCCAGCATGATCACCGGCATGATTCTGAACACGCCGCTGGCATCCGGTGGGGTGATGTCCTGACGCTTCAACAGCTTGGCGATGTCGCGGTAGTCCTGGAAGACGCCTGGCCCGTGGCGGGTGTGCATCTTGGCCCGCTCGAAACGCGAGAAGCCGGAGACCAGCGGCGCGATTGCGAACAGAAGCAGCGCCTGGACGAGGCCGAGCAGGAGGTGGGAAAGGGTCGGCATCTCGATCCTCCTAGTGAGCCGCCACGGCGAGGAGCACGACCAGCGCGCCGACGATGTAGAGGCAGTAGACGCGGAAGTCGCCGCCCTGGAGCACCTGCATCCAGCGTCCGGAGACGCCGACACCACGCGCGATCGGATCGACGAAGCGAAGATCGGCCCAGGGTTCAGTGCGCCGGGCGAGCGACACGAAGCGTTCGAAGCCGATCGTGATCTGCTGCCAGACGCTGGCGACCGACTTGCGCACGGCATAGAGCGGCACGAAGAACATACGGATCGGCTGGGCGAAGCTCTTGGCGGTCAGCGACATGTGGATGTCGGGCAGATAGCCGGCCGCCCAGGGGGCTTCCGATTTGCGGCGCGCCATCCGGGTTCCGGCAAACAGCGCCTTGATGACGATCGGCAGCGTGGCGAGCGCCACGAGCAGGATCGCGATCAGCGGCGTCGATAGCACCGTGGTGCCGCCCGCGCCGGGGATCAGCACCGCGCCGCTGGCGAGCGTCGTCGTCGGCAGACCGAGCGTGGCGGCGGCGATGCCGCCGATCACCGGCGCGATCCAGGGCGCGGCGAGGCCGAGGCCGACGCAGGCGAGCGCCAGGATGACCATGCCCGCGACCATCGGCCCGGGCGCTTCCTTGGCGTGGGAGGCGTGGGCGCTGCGCGACGGGCCGGCGAAGATGACGCCATAGGCCTTGACGAAGCACATCACCGCCAGCGCCCCGGTCAGCGCCAGCATGACGGCGGCGATGGGCGTCGCGAACTGGACCAGGAAGGAGCCTCCGAGCGCCGCCGCGAACAGGCCCTGATAAGTGTACCACTCGGACACGAAGCCGTTGAGCGGCGGGATCGCCGAGATCGCCAGCGCGCCGACCAGGAAGGACAGCGCCGTCCACGGCATCGACTTCGCCAGCCCGCCCATCTCTTCCATGTCCTTGGTGTGGACGCGGAAGATCACGGAGCCGGCGCCGAGGAAGAGCAGCGCCTTGAAGACGGCATGATTGACGAGATGGTAGAGCCCGGCCATCAGCCCCAGCACCGCGAGTACCGGCTGGCCTTCGGCGATCCCGATCATGCCGGTGCCGACGCCCAGGAGGATGATGCCGATGTTCTCGACCGAGTGGTAGGCGAGCAGCTTCTTGATGTCGTGCTCGGCCAGCGCATAGACGACGCCGAGCACCGAGGAGACGGCGCCGAAGGCGAGCACCAGGACACCCCACCAGAGCATCGGCTCGCCGCCGCCGAGCAGGTCGAGGGCGACCTTGACGATGCCGAAGACGCCGATCTTGATCATCACGCCGGACATCAGCGCCGAGGCGTGGGAGGGCGCGGCCGGGTGGGCCTTGGGCAGCCAGATGTGGAGCGGGATCATGCCCGCCTTGGCGCCGAAGCCGAGAAAGCCGAGGACGAACACGGTGGAGGCCATCGGCGCCGACAGCGACAGGTGGCGGAACGCCTCGAAATCGAAGCTGCCGGCCTCGTTCGCCATCAGGAAGAAGGCCGCCATGATCAGCACCGAGCCGGCGTGGGCAACGAAAAAGTAGAGGAAGCCGGCGCCGACCGCGTCCTTGTCCTGGTCGAAGATGACGAGGAAGTAGGAGGCGAGCGACATCATCTCGAAGAAGACGAGGAACCAGAACGCGTTGTCGGCCGTCACCACCAGCAGCATCGAGGCGATGAAGAGGTGCATGAAGAAGCCCATGCCGCCGACGCCGCGGCCGGAATATTCCCGGACGTAGGCGATGGCGTAGATGCTGGCGACCAGCGACAGCAGCGAGATCACCGCGACCATCAGGCCAGAGAGCGGGTCGAGCCGCAGGATGAAGTGGGCGAACGGGTAGGGACCGGCGATGGAGAGCGTCGCCGCCGGCTCGGTGAGCGCCGTCAGGCCGGCGGCCAGGCCGCACAGCGCGGCCAGGATGCCGGCCAGGCTCGCCGCGCCGATCGCCAGCGCCTCTTCCTTGCCGAGGACGAGGCTGGTGATCGCGCCAATAATCGACAGCGCCAGCGCGAGTTCGAGAAATCCGAGCGGACCCATCAGTTGCGCCCCCCCATTGCAGAGAGAAGCTTCGGCCGGCCCATCTGATCGGCGGTGATCCGGCGCTTGTTGGCGTTGGCCTCATCCATCCCGTCGTCGCCGACCAGATAAAGGGCGCGGGTGGGGCAGGACGGCACGCAGGCCGGGCCGGCCTCGCGGAAGTCGCAGAGGTCGCATTTGACGGCGACCGACTTGACGCCCTGTTCCCAAACGAGGAGCGGATCGAGCGCCGGATTCTGAGGTGTCGGGAAAGCGATGCCCGCGACGCCCGCCAGACCCGTCCCGGAGGGCGTAATGGCGCCGAACGGACAGGCGAGGGCGCAGAGCTTGCAGCCGATGCAGGTCTTTTCGTCGAGCACGATCATGCCGTCGCGATGCGTGATGGCGCGCACCGGGCAGACGCGTGCACAAGGCGCGTCCTCGCAGTGATGGCAGAGAACCGGCGCCGTCGCGTCGGCCGTTTTGGTGACGGACAGGCGCGGATGCGATTGGCGGCCAGCCTGCTTGTGAGCCTGGCTGCAGGCGGCCATGCAAGTGTTGCAGCCGATACACCTGCCCGGTTCTGCGACGATGAAGCGGTTCATTGGCCGACGTCTCCTTGCGGGGCGCAACCCTGCGCCGGGTTCCAGTCGGGCGCGTTCGATAAGGGATTCCGATCGAACAATAAAAAATAAGTATTGGTTCGATGCATGCGAGTTTAATTCCCTTAACCCCTCTAAACTGGCTGGTATCACCCCTCATAATGAATTGACATGCGGCAATACGCCTCTTACGGCGCATGAAGTAAAAAGGCTATATTCGAATATATCGATTGATAGATGATTCTTATCGACGGATATACATTTCATATCGTGCGAATATGGGGTGTTTATTGAGCGATAAGGGTTGTCGATCGAGCGCGGTGAGGCCGGAACTCGACGGCTGGCTCGGAAGCGGTCCCGCGTTCGAGGGCCGGATCAGGAAAGGGAACTGAGGAATGAATAGATTCGTGGCCGCGGACCCGGGCAAGTGCATCGCCTGCCGCACCTGCGAGATCGCCTGTGCGATGGCGCATCGCTCCGAAGGCTCGACGGAGGCCTTGGCTCCGGCGAATTTCGAGCCGCGCATTCGCGTCGTCAGGACGGCGACCGTATCGACGGCCGTGATGTGTCATCATTGCGAAGACGCGCCCTGCCTGAACGCCTGTCCGGAAGGCGCGATCGTCTACCGGGCCGATAGCGTGCAGGTCGATCAGGAGCGCTGTGTCGGGTGCAAGAACTGCGTGATGGCCTGCCCGTTCGGAGTCATGGACGTGGTCACCGTGCCGGCAATGAAGACTTTCGCCGGCATCAAGGTTTCCACGGGCGTGAAGGCCCGTGCCCACAAGTGCGATCTGTGCATCGACCGCCCCGCCGGGCAGGCCTGCGTCGCGGCCTGTCCGACCAATGCGCTGCGGCTCGTCGACGAAGACAGTCTTGCCCGGTCGCTCGCCGACCTGCGGGAGCGCACCGCCGTCGCCGCCATCGCCGTCTGACCGCGTCCGGGCCTAGGAAAGGGAATCCTTATGGAAAAGCATATGTCTGTGTGCCCCTATTGCGGCACGGGATGCAAATTCGACCTCTTGACGGAAAACGGCAAGGTCGTCGGCGTCGAGCCGCTGAATGGTATCACCAACGAGGGCCGTCTCTGCCTCAAGGGGCTTTACGGCTATGATTTCGTCAACGACACGAAAATCCTGACGCCGCGCCTGCTGCACCCGATGTATCGCCGTTCGCGCGATGCGGATTTCGAGCGCATCTCCTGGGACGAGGCGATCGAGATCGCGTCGACGAAGTTCTCCGAAATCAAGGCGAAATACGGCCCCGACGCCATCATGACGACCGGCTCGTCGCGCGGTTGCGGCAACGAGACGAACTTCGTCATGCAGAAGTTCGCCCGCGCCGTCGTCGGCACCAACAACGTCGACAACTGCGCCCGCGTCTGCCACGCGCCGTCGGTCGCCGGTCTCGCCCAGACGCTCGGCAACGGCGCCATGTCGAACTCGATCCAGGAGATCGCGGACACCGAGTGCCTGCTGATCTTCGGCTACAACGTCGCCGACAGCCATCCGGTGATCGCGCGGCGCGTCATCGAAGCCAAGGAGAAGGGCGCCAAGATCATCGTCTGCGATCCGCGCAAGATCGAGACTGCGCGCCTAGCCGACCTCTACCTGCCGCTCAAGAACGGCTCCAACATGGCGCTGGTCAACGCCTTCGCCAACGTTCTGATCAACGAGAACCTCTACGACAAATCCTATGTCGCCAACCACACGGAAGGCTTCGAGGAGTATAAGGCGATCGTTTCCAAGTATACGCCGGAATACGTCGCCGAGATCACCGGTCTCGATCCCGACGACATCCGTGAGGCCATGCGCATCTATGCGGCGGCGCCGAGCGCCACGATCCTGTGGGGCATGGGCGTCACCCAGTGGACCATGGGCGTCGACGTGGTGAAGGGCCTGTCCGGCCTGGCGCTTCTGACCGGCAATCTCGGCCGTCCGCATGTCGGCGTCGGCCCGGTGCGCGGCCAGAACAACGTGCAGGGTTCGTGCGATCTCGGCGTCCTGCCGAATGTCTTCCCCGGCTACCAGCCGGTCACCGATCCGGAGATCCGCGCCAAGTTCGCTAAGCGCTGGGGCGTCGAGAGCCTGCCCGACAGGGTCGGCGCCATGGTCACCGACGTGCCGCACCTGGTCAAGGAGGGCAAGCTCAAGGGTTATTACATCATGGGCGAAGACCCGGCCCAGACCGATCCGGATCTGGCCGCGGTACGCGAATCCCTGGAGGGCATGGAGTTCGTCATCGTCCAGGACATCTTCATGACGAAGACGGCGATGTTCGCCGACCTGGTCCTGCCCGCCACCTCCTGGGGCGAGCACGAGGGCGTCTTCACGGCGGCCGACCGCACCTTCCAGCGCTTCGACGCGGCGCTGCCGCCGAAGGGCGAGTGCAAGCACGACTGGGAGATCATCGCCGAGATCGCGACAGCCATGGGCTATCCCATGCACTACGAGAATACCAAGGAGATCTGGGACGAACTGCGCGAACTCGCGCCGAAGTTCTACGGCGCGACCTACGAGAAGATGGAAGGGCTCGGCTACGTCCAGTGGCCCTGCTACGAGGTCGAGGACGCGCATGGCGCCAAGTACCTCTACGAGGGCAACAGGTTCGAGCGTCCCAACGGCAAGGGCCTGCTCTATGCCTGCGAATGGCACCCGCCGATGGACCAGACCAACGACGAGTTCCCGATGGTGCTGTGCACCGTGCGCGAGGTCGGCCACTACTCCTGCCGCTCGATGACCGGCAATTGCTCGGCGCTGCAGACGCTGGCCGACGAGCCGGGCTTCGTGACGATCAACCCGAAGGATGCCAAGCGGCTCGGCATCAAGGATCGCGAGCTGGTTCATGTCTCGTCGCGTCGCGGCAAGATCATCACCCGGGCGCAACTGACCGAGCGCACCAACGAGGGCGCGGTCTACATGACCTATCAATGGTGGATCGGCGCCTGCAACGAACTGACCGGCGAAAGCTTCGATCCGACGTCCAAGACGCCGGAATACAAGTACAGCGCCGTGAAGGTCGAGCCGATCGCCGATCAGGCCTGGGCCGAAAGCTACGTTCAGGAAGAGTACGCGACGCTGAAGGGCAATCTGCGCGGCGCGGTGGAAAAGAGCGCTCAGATGAAGGTGGCCGAAGTCGCCTGACGATGATGCGGATGGAGGGGCGACCAAGGCCGCCGCTCCCGACGCCGTTGCTCCTCCCTTGACCGGTCGCCTCTAACGAGGCGGTCGTCGTCCCGTCCAAAGAGATCCGGTGCCGGCGATCCGTCGGCGCCGGATCTCTTGTTTTTGAAGGATGGATCGGCCTGCTGTGGTCCGGTCGCAGACGGCAATCGGGACCCGCATCGCTCCCATCCAGCCAGCTCGTCGCCAAAAATAAATCAAACGATTGACTTATTCTGTAGGCAGGCCTATGTTGCGACCATGGATGCGAACGACGAGAACACTGATGGTCGTGCCCGTGCCGGCGGCCGGGCGAGGGGGGCACAGGCCCGAAGCGACGCGACGCGCGACCGGATTCTCGCGGCCGCCCTGGACGTCTTCGGGCGCATGGGCTTCGAGGGTGCGACGACCCGCAGCGTGGCGAACGCGGCGGGGGTGAACCTCCAGGCGATTTCCTACTATTTCGGCGGCAAGGAGGGGCTTTATACGGCGACGGCCGAATATCTGGCCGCCTTGATCGGGGTCCATATCACGCCGCGCCGGATCGAGATCGCCCGGCGCCTGGCCGAGCTGGACGCGGCCGGCGAAGCGCTGTCGGAGGCCGAGGCTCGGCTTATCCTGCACAGCGTCCTCGAAACCGTGGCCAGCATCTTTCTCGGCCGCGAGGCGGATGTCTGGGCGCGTTTTCTGGTCCGCGAGCAGATGGAGCCGACCGAGGCGTTCTCGAAGATCTACGACGGCGTCATGGGACCGATGCTCGCCGCCGTCGGCCGCCTGATGGCGACCATCCTGCACGAGGACCCGACCTCCGATTACATTCGGCTGCGCACCCTCTCCTTCGTCGGCAACATCCTGATCTACCGGATCGGCCGTGCAACGGTTCTCCGTCAGATGAGCTGGGACGAGATCGGCGAGGCGGAGGCTGCCGAGGTCAAACGCATCGTGCATGGGATCATCGACGACCTGGTTCCTGTCGGGGAGGCAACGCGATGAGGCGCGTCGTTCCCATCATTGTCGCCCTGCTCGTGGCTGGCGGGGCCGCCGGCTGGTGGTTCGACGTTCCGGCCCGGCTCGGATGGACCGAAGAGGCCGAACAGGAATTCGTCCTTTACGGCAATGTCGATATCCGGCAGGCGACCTTAGGCTTTCGCGTCTCGGGCCGCATCGCCGGCCTCTCCGTCGACGAGGGCGATGCCGTGAAGGCCGGCGACGTGTTGGCCACTCTCGACGCACGCTCCTACGAGTCCGCCTTGCGGGTCGCCCAGGCGAATGCCGCGGCTTTGCGCGCGACGCTGGACAAGCTTAAGGCCGGACCGCGGCCGGCCGAGATCGCCCAGGCCAAGGCGACGTATGACCAGCATCTGGCCAGTGTGCGCTATGCCGATTTGGCGCTGACGCGTGCCAAGCAGCTTCGCCAGCAGGGAACGGTCTCGCAAGGCACCCTCGACGAGGCCGAGGCGACGTCGGACGAGGCGAAAGCCCAGGCCGAAGCCGCCAAGAGCGCGCTGAACCTCCTGGAGGAGGGGACGCGCGCCGAAGAGATCGCCGCCGCCGAGGCACAGCTTCGCGCCGCTGAGGCCGAGGTCGAGACCGCTTGCCTGTCGCTCGAGGACGCGCGTCTCGTCGCGCCGAGCGATGGCATCATTCTCTCTCGGGTCGAAGAGGAAGGCGCGATCGTCTCGTCGTCCGATACCGTGTTCGTCCTTTCGCTGACCAGGCCGGTCTGGGTGCGTGCCTATGTGGGCGAGCCCGATCTGGGCCGGGTCCATCCCGGCATGGCGGTTCGCGTCGCCTCCGATACCCGGCCCGGCCAGAGCTACGAGGGGACGGTGGGCTTCATTTCTCCGGTCGCCGAGTTCACGCCCAAATCGGTCGAGACGCCGGAATTGCGCACCGATCTCGTCTATCGGCTGCGCGTGGTGATAGACAATCCGGGGCCGGACCTGCGGCAGGGCATGCCGGTGACGGTCCAACTGGAGGACGCAGGATCATGAGCGGGCCGGCTGGACGAGAGGACGACGCCGTCGTCCGCCTCGACGGCGTGACGCAAATCTTCGGCGAGGCGGCGCCGGCGCTCGACGGTGTGACGGCCGAGGTCCACCCGGCTCAGATCACCGGACTGGTCGGTCCCGATGGCGCCGGCAAGACGACCTTGATCCGTTTGATGACGGGCCTGATGGTGCCCACCCAAGGCCGCATCGAGGTGCTCGGCTTCGACACGCGCACCCGTGCGGCGGCGATCCAGTCGGCGATCGGCTACATGCCGCAGCGCTTCGGCCTCTACGAAGACCTCTCCGTGCAGGAGAATCTCGATCTCTATGCCGATCTGCGCGGCTTGCCGCGCGCCGAGCGGCCGCAAATCTTCGACGAATTGCTGACCTTCACCGATCTTCGGCGTTTTACGGCGCGCCGCGCAGGACGGCTGTCCGGCGGCATGAAGCAGAAGCTCGGCCTTGCCTGCGCGCTGCTGAAGAAGCCGCGTCTGCTGCTGCTGGACGAGCCGGGCGTCGGCGTCGACCCGCTGTCGCGGCGCGATCTCTGGAAGATGGTGGAGGATCTGACCAAGGAGGGCGTCAGCGTCCTGTGGTCGACGGCCTATCTCGACGAGGCGGAGGCGTGCGATTGCGTCCTTCTGCTCAACCAGGGCCAGTTGCTGTTCAGCGGCCCGCCGGCCGATCTGACCGACCGTGTCGCCGGCCGCGTCCTTCGCATGTCCGGCCTGCATGGCCGCCGGCGACAGGTGCTCGCCCGGCTGCTCGATGCGGAGGGCGTGGTCGATGGCGTGATCCAGGGCGAGGCCTTGCGTCTGGTCGCCGCCGAGGGCGCGACGCTGTCGGTCACGCCGGACGAGCCGGAGGCGAAGATCGCGCCGATCCCGCCACGTTTCGAGGACGCCTTCGTCGACATGCTGGGCGGCGGTCCCGGCGGTCGATCCCGCATTGCCGAGGTTCAACGTGCCTTCGAAGGCGACGGAACTCCGGTGATCGAGGCGCGGGGTCTGACCAAGCGGTTCGGCGATTTCGTCGCCGCCGACCACATCAGCTTCGAGGTGCGTCGCGGCGAGATCTTCGGCCTGCTCGGGCCGAACGGCGCCGGCAAGTCGACGACCTTCAAGATGCTCTGCGGATTGTTGACGCCGAGCGACGGCGAGGGCCGGGTCGCCGGACTGGACCTGCGCCGCGAAGCGGCCGAGGCGCGCAATCGGCTCGGCTACATGGCCCAGAAGTTTTCGCTCTACGGCGACCTCACCATCGCGCAGAACCTCGACTTCTTCGCCGGCGTCTACGGCCTTTCGCGGGCCCGCCGCCGCGAACGGACCGCACTCATGACCGAGCTGTTCGAGTTTTCGCGCCATGCCGACCAGGCGGCGAAGGACCTGCCTCTCGGCCTGAAGCAACGGCTGGCGCTCGCCTGCGCGCTGATGCACGAGCCCCAGGCCCTGTTTCTCGACGAGCCGACGTCGGGCGTCGATCCGATCACCCGGCGCGAGTTCTGGACCCACATCAACGGCCTCGTCGAAAAGGGCGTGACCATCCTCGTCACCACGCACTTCATGGACGAGGCGGAATATTGCGATCGCATCTCGCTGATCTATCGCGGCCAGTCGATCGCGCTCGGCTCGCCCGACGATCTGAAGAGGAAAGCGGCGACGCCCGATCGTCCCGATCCGACGATGGAAGATGCCTTCATCGCCCTGATCCAGGACACCGAGCAACGGAGGGAGGCGGCATGAGCAGCGGTGCGATCGCCGGCGGCCGTGGCTTTCGGCTGTTGTCGCTGGTTCGCAAGGAGAGCCTGCAGGCGATGCGCGATCCGAGCACGCTGCTCATCGCCGTCCTCCTGCCGCTGATCCTGTTGTTTCTGTTCGGCTACGGCATTTCGCTCGACGTCGCGCGCACACAAGTGGCGTTGGTGGTCGAGCAGACGACGCCGGTGACCGAGGATCTGGCCGCGAGCTTTTCCGCCTCGCCCTATTTCGCGGTCTCGGTCGGTCGCGACCGGCGAGAATTCACCGACGATCTTGTGCTGGGCAAAGTGCGCGGGATCGTCGTCGTTCCGGCGTCCTTCGCCACCGACTACGATGCCGGCCGTACGCCCGAAATCCAGGTCATCGTCGACGGCAGCGATCCCAACACCGCGAATTTCGTGCAGTCCTACGCCCGGGCGACCATCGCCAACTGGCAGGCGCAGAGACAGGCACAGGCGGGGGCGGCGGCGCGCAGTCCCATCGAGATCGAGACGCGCTTCTGGTTCAATGCGGAGTTGACCAGCCGCTACTTTCTGGTGCCGGGGGCGGTCGCCATCGTCATGACGCTCGTCGGCACGCTGCTGACCTCGCTCGTCGTCGCGCGCGAGTGGGAACGCGGCACCATGGAAGCGATGATGGCGACCCCGGTGACCGCGGCCGAACTGCTGATCGGCAAGGTGCTGCCCTATTTCCTGCTCGGGCTTGCCGCGATGACCTTGTGCGTGTTGCTTTCGGTGTGGCTGTTCGATGTGCCGTTCCGCGGTTCGATCCTGGCGCTCTACAGCCTGTCGGCCGCTTTCCTGATCCCGGCGCTCGGCCAGGGACTGTTGATTTCCGCCGCGACGAAAAACCAGTTCCTGGCCTCCCAGCTTGCGCTGATCACCGGCTTCCTGCCGGCCTTTCTGCTGTCGGGCTTCATCTTCGAAATCAACTCGATGCCGACGGTCGTCCAGTGGATCACCTACGCCGTGCCGGCGCGCTATCTGATCCCGAGCCTCCAATCGGTGTTCCTGGCCGGCGACATCTGGCCGATGTTCCTGCGCGCCATCGGCGCCATGCTGGCGATCGGCGCCATTTTCTTCGTCCTGGCGGCGCGCAACACAAGAAAGCGGATCGCCTGAGATGTGGACGCGGTTGAAGGCGCTCATCATCAAGGAGCTCCTGGCGGTGCTGCGCGACCCCAAGAGCCGTGTCATTCTGATCGTGCCGCCGATCATGCAGCTGCTGGTCTTTTCCTATGCGGCCACGCTGGAAGTGCGCAATGTCGACGTCATGGTCCTGAATCGGGATCGGGGCGCCTGGGGGCAGGAATTCGTCCGGCGCGTCGAGGGTTCGACCACCTTTCGCACCGTGACGGTTGCGGAAAACCCCGCCGAGATCCGTGACGCCATCGATCGTCAGGCAGTGATCGCCGCCGTCCAGATCGGCCCGGATTTCTCGCGCGACATCGAGGCCGGCTCGCCCGCCGACCTGCAGATCATCCTCGACGGACGCCGCTCCAACGCGTCGCAGATCGTCTCGGGATATCTGTCGCAGATCGGTACGACACTCGCCGCCGAGACGCCGCTCGGTCAGCGGGCCGCCAGCCAGGCGATCGCCGTGACGCCGCGCAACTGGTTCAACGCCAATCTTATCTTCCGCTGGTTCATGGTGCCCAACCTCGTGGCGTCGATCTCGCTCTTGATTGGGCTGATCGTGACGGCGTTGTCGATCGCCCGCGAACGCGAACTCGGCACCTTCGATCAATTGATGGTCTCGCCGTTGCGCGTGCATGAGATCCTGATCGGCAAGCTGGTGCCGCCGATGCTGATCGGGCTGTTCCACATGACCGCCTATGTGATCGCGGCCGTCTTTCTGTTCGGCGTGCCGCTGCGTGGCTCGCTGCTGCCGCTCTACGCCAGCGGGCTCTTCTATCTCGCGGCGGTCGCCGGCATCGGGCTGTTCGTCTCTGCGCTCGCCGCCACCCAGCAGCAGGCGATCCTGGGCGCCTTCCTGTTCATGGTTCCGGCGATGCTGCTATCGGGCTTCGCGACCCCGATCGAAAACATGCCGGAGTGGCTGCAATGGATCACGGTCATCGATCCGCTGCGCTATTACCTGGTCATCGTGCGCGGTGTGTTCCTGAAGGACATTCCCTTGCACGAAGTGGTGCAGCAGACGGTGCCGCTGGTCCTGATCGCGGCCGTGGCGCTGGCGGGGTCGGCATGGCTGTTTCGCCGCAGCCTCGAATAGGAAAGCCGCGGTCTGGGTTACCGTCGCGGGGTTCGTTTCGGCGAAGAATGCCGTTAAAGCGTCATGCAACAATGATAGCGCCACGCCGGCTTATATGGCCATGAGCCGCCGAACCCGACCCGGCCCAAAAACAGATCGGTCTTCACGACCGTCTCGACGAAAAGCGATATCGACGATGATCCCCGGCATTCCTGAATCCCTTCCGCAAAACCCCGACATGACCGACGGGGTGTGGCTGAAGGGCGACTGGCATCTTCACTCGCGCCACAGTCTCGATTCGACGAACAATCCCGAAGCCAAGATCATCGGTTTTGCCGAAAGGCTCGGCTTCGACTATCTGGCGATCACCGATCACGACGTGCATGTCGGCGGGGACGTCGCCCATCATACGTGGAGCGATCCGGAGTTCAGGTCCGACACGCTCCTCCTGTTCCACGGCGCCGAGCTGACGGCGGCGCGCGGTCACGTCAACATCCTCTCGGCCGAGCCCTACGACCACCAGAGCGTCTTCGATGCGCGCGACGACCGCGATTGGAACATCCTGGCGCTCAAGCAGAGGCTTGGCGTCCACATGTCGGCCAACCATCCGAGCACCAAGAACCACTACGGCTATTCCTTCGATCTGGCCGATTCCGTCGAGATCTGGAACACCAGCGTTTGGCCGAAGAACGTCCCCGGCGTGCGGATCTGGGACGACATGCTGAAGTCCGGCCGCATGCTCGGGGCACGCGGCGGCAGCGACTCCCATCACGGCGTGCCCGACACGCCCGAGCAGACGACGCCGCTCAGCATCGAGGCGACCGCCAACTATGTGGGAACACCGACCACCTGGATCTTTGCGAAAGAGCGGACCAAGCCGGCGATCCTCGATGCCCTGGTCCGAGGGCGCGCTTCGGTCAGTGCGAACCCCTGCAATCCCCGCGTCGAACTCTATGCCGACCGCGACCGGGACGGCGTGATGGACATGATGATGGGCGACAATGCCAAGCCCGATGGCAGCCCGGTGACCTTCGAGGTCCGGCTGGTCGGGGGCGGCATTGCCGGAGCGTGCTATACCGTCCGGGTGGTCAAGGATCGCGAGGTGTTCGGCCTCTTCACCACGGATGCCGAGACCCGGTCGGTGCAGTTCACCGACACGCCGGGAAAGGACGTGAGAAGCTACTACCGGGTCGAGGTGGAAGGCCCCCAGACGCCCTATCCCGAAGTGCCGAACTCGATGGCGTTGAGCCTCAACATGATCGGCCTGTCGAACCCGATCTATTTCAATTACGATCCGAACTTCTGAGGCGACGACCGCTCGATCAGCGCCAGGTCTGTGGCTCGGTGCCGATGAAAACGGGATTGGTCAGCGCGTGAAGCTCGCCGGCCGCATCGCGCAATTCGAAGACGAACCAGTCGCCGTCCTTTGTCGTGAATGCCACCTCGACCTTCGCCGAACCGGCGACCGGCCAGCTCTCGACCTCCAGGGCATTGTGGATCAGGCGCAGTCGAAATGCGCCGCCGCCGTTCGTGACCCGGCTGACCGAGCAGGCCAGCGTCGCCGCACCGGCCGCCATCAGGTCTCCCATGCTGCAGG
The DNA here is from genome assembly GCF_036541425.1 of Consotaella aegiceratis. NCBI lineage: Bacteria > Pseudomonadati > Pseudomonadota > Alphaproteobacteria > Hyphomicrobiales > Aurantimonadaceae > Consotaella > Consotaella aegiceratis. The sequence continues at coordinate 64,460 of NZ_JAZHFT010000005.1, read as the reverse complement.
TCTCGCCACTCTCGGAGACTGCCGAAACCTCCATCCGCGGACCGCTGGTCACATAACAATGGCCGGAGCGGATCGCCTGCAGAATTTCGGCTTCCGTGTTGTCCTGGGCGCGGACCATCAGCACAGCCAGCCGGTCGGTCGCCGGACGCCGCCGATGCGTATCCGTGCCGGTGGTCGCGCGCATGCGATAACCCGCGTTGAGCCAGCGATAGAAGAGCCGCACGGCGAGCTCGTTGCGAAGATCGTTCGTGTGCCAGGGGCCGTTCCAGATCTCGACATGGCGGACGGGGCCGGGAAACACGTCGGCATAGGCCCAGCGGCATCCCGTGCAGAACGGATGCCCCTCGGCCTTGGGATGCGCGATGACGAAGAGCTTCTCGTCGGCCGTGATCTTGTCCGCCAGCCCGCTCATCGTGCTGCCGTCCTTGACCCGCCACTCGCTCCATTCGCGCGTGCCGAGCACGAGCGCGTGGCCATGGAAGGTGGTCAGCTCCTCGCCGCCGAGAATGGTGATGCGCTCGCCGGCGCGCGCTGCGAGTTCGGCCAGTCCGGAAACGGTGTTGTGGTCGGTCAGCGCCACGAAGTCGTGTCCGCGTTCGAGCGCCAGCTCCAAATAGTCGGCGACGCTGAGCCCGCCGTCGGAATGAAGCGTATGCCCATGCAGGTCGCCTTGATACCACCCGGGACCGCGCCGGCGGTTTCCCTTGACGGCCGCGATGGCTGGCTCGGCCTCGGAACAGGGCGCTTCGTCCGACCATTCGACGTCGATGCGGTAGGCGACTGAGCCCGGTGCCAGCACGCGATGGACGTCGATCTCCACGGTCCAGTCTCCCGCCTCGATCGGTCCGGGCAGATAGCCGGGTGAGGCCCAATCCTGCGAGATGATCGGGCTCTGGTCGGCGTTGTTGTGTCGCGTGCCGCGTGCGCCGTTCGGGCCATAGACCGAGATGCTCAATTGATGCGGGATGTCGCCGACGCCGGGATGCTTCGGTTCGTGCGTGAAGCGCGCCTTCAGCGTTCGCACCCCGGCGGGCACCATAAAGCTGTGGGGTTGGTGGGTCGCCATGGCATCGAGCGTCAGGCGGCCTTCAAACACGATCGTCATTGTCTGGTCCGTTGGGCTGCCGGCGGCCGGCGAACGACGGCGAACCGTGCCGCCGTGCCATGTCGGCCGATGGAAAGGGGAGGGGCCGCCGCCTTAGTTAGGGCCCCGGAGGCCCGACAGCGAGATTTCGGACTTGCGATGGCAGGCCGTCACGTGGTCCGCGCCGTCGTCTTCGAGCGCCGGGGGCGCGTGGCGGCACAGATCCATGGCAAACGGACAGCGCGGAGCGAAGGAACAGCCCTTGGGCAAGGCCATCGGATTGGGAGGATGTCCGCCGATCGGCCGCCGCTCCGGCTTTTCGGCGCGGTATTCCGGCGTCAGCACCGAGCCGAGAAGCGCTGCCGTATAGGGGTGACGGGGCCGGTAGTAGATCTGGGCGGTGTCGGCGACCTCGACCACACGTCCGGCATACATCACGGCGACACGATGGGCGACGTTGGAAACGACGTTGAGATCGTGCGAGACGAACAGATAGGTGAGCCCGAGCTCGGTCTGCAGATCCCGAAACAGATTGAGGATCTGCGCCTGCACCGACACGTCGAGCGCGGACACCGGCTCGTCGGCGATGATGATCTTCGGATGCGGCGCCAGCGCGCGGGCGATGCCGATCCGCTGGCGCTGTCCGCCCGAAAAGGTGTGCGGGTAGCGGTTGGCCTGGGACCGGTCGAGCCCGACATGGGCGAGCACTTCCTCCACCCGTTCGACGAGCCTGCTTTTGTCCTTGATCCGGGCCGGCCCCATGCGCAACGGCTCCGCCACGATGTCGAAGACGTTCATCCGCGGGTTCAGGGAGCCGAACGGATCCTGAAAGACCATGCGGATATCTTGCCAGACCTGTCGGCGCTCGGCCTGCGGAATGCTAGTGATGTCGGCGTCTTCGCCATTGCGGCGAAGTACGACGCGGCCTGCCGTCGGCTGCCAGAGACCGGCAAGGACGCGCCCCAAGGTCGATTTGCCGCTGCCCGACTCGCCGACGAGGCCGAGGGTCTCGCCCTCCCGCAACGCCAATGTCAGATCGGAAACGGCTCGCGTGACCTGCAGGGGCGGTTGCAGGAAGCCGCCATGTTTACGGAAATGCATGGAGACGTTTCGCGCCGCCAGCAGCGGAGCTGCCGGAGTTGATGCCGTCGGGACCGGAACTTGGGTTGCCTCGGCCTTGGTGGATATCGCCGGCGCCGCTGCGAGGGCTGCGTCGCTCAGGCGACCGGCGAAGAAGCACAGGGCATCGGTCTCGCCTTCGATCATCGGCGGCCGGCTTTGGTCGCAGACACCTTGCTTGGCAAAGGGGCAGCGGTTGACGAAGGCGCAGCCGGCGGGGCGCTCGTGCAGGCTCGGCACGGTGCCCGGAATGACCGGCAGGCGGTGGCCGCGATGAAGATCGTAGCGCGGTGCGGCGCCCAGAAGTGCCTGGGTGTACGGATGCTGCGGCGCATTGAAGATCCGCTCGGCCGGCCCGCGTTCGACGACCTCGCCGAGATACATCACCACGACGTCGTCGGCGATTTCGGCGACCACGCCGAGATCGTGGGTGATGAAGAGCATCGACATGCCCAGCCGCGTTTGCAACTCGCGCAGGAGGTCGAGGATCACCGCCTGCGTGGTCACGTCGAGCGCGGTCGTCGGCTCGTCGGCGATCAGAAGCTGCGGCTTGGTGGCGAGCGCCATCGCGATCATCGCGCGCTGCCGCTGGCCGCCGGAAAGCTCGAACGTATAGGCGCCGAGCCGCGCTTCCGGATTGGGCATGCCCACCGCCGTGAGCGCTTCGATCGCCTGGGCGCGCGCCTCCGACTCGGGAATACGGGCATGGGTGCGCACGGCTTCGACGATCTGGTTGCCGATGGTGTAGAAGCTCGACAGCGCCGTCATCGGCTCCTGAAAGATCATCGAGATCTTGTTGCCTCGCACCGCGTGCAGGTCGGGCGCCTTCGGCTTGAAGCGCGCGAGATCCTTGCGCTCGCCATCGGCGTCGTCGAAGAGGATGCCGCCGCCGTCGATACGGGCGTTCTTGTCGAGGATGCGCAGAATGCTGCGCGCCGTCAGCGACTTGCCGCAGCCGGATTCGCCGACCACGCAGACCGTCTTGCCACGCGGAATGGCGAAGCTGACGTCATTGAGCGCCAACAAACGGTGGTCGTCGCCGTCGAAGGAAACGGTCAGGCCGTCGACGGACAGCAGCGGTTCAGGTCTCATAGGGATCACCTGCGTCGCGCAGCCCGTCGCCCAGGAAATTGAGCGCCAGCACCGAGACGACGACCGCGACGCCCGGGACGAACAGCCACGGGGCAGCCGAGATGGAGCGCAGGTTCTGCGCCTCCTGCAGGAGCACGCCCCAACTCACCACCGGCTGGCGCAGGCCGATGCCGAGATAGCTGAGCGAGGTTTCCGCGATGATCATGCCGGGAATGGCCAGTGTCACCACGGCGATGATGTGGCTCAGGAAGTTCGGGATCATGTGGCGCCAGATGATGCGGCTCGGCGGACAGCAATCGAGCTGCGCGGCGACGACGAAATCTTCCGCCTTGAGCGCCATGAAGCGGCCGCGCACGACGCGCCCGAGCCCCGTCCATCCGAGGATCGAAAGAATGACGGTGATGAGAAAGTAGGTCTCTACCGGCGGCACGGTCGGAGGAATGGCCGCGGCGAGGCCGATCCAGAGCGGAATGGAGGGCAGCGATTGGAGAAATTCGATCACGCGCTGGATGACGACGTCGATCCAGCCGCCGAAATAGCCCGACGCGCCGCCGATGATGAGCCCCAGAACCAGGCTCAGACCGACGCCGATGAGCCCGATCGTCATGGAAATGCGCGTCGCGTAGATGGTGCGGCTGAGCATGTCGCGACCCAGCCGGTCGGTGCCGAGGAAATAGACCCGCTCATGCGGATCGACGGGACCGAACAGATGCCGGTCCCACGGCACGAAGCCCCACATCCGGTAGGGATCGCCCTTGACGAAGAAACCCAGCTCGACGACGTGGTCGGGATCCGGCACATAGGTGCGCTGGCCGGTGGTGTAGTCGACGGTCGATTTGGACGCCAAGGCATGAAGCCGCAGCCGGCGGCCACCCTCCGGCGTAGATTCGAGAAGCCGGATCGCCTGCGGCGGCGAGAACAGCGCCCGCGGCGAGAAATCCTCCGGATTATAAGGCGCGATGAACTCGACGAAGAGCGCCACGACATAGATCATCATCGTGACGATGCCGCCGACCACGCCCAGCTTGTGGCGCTTGAAACGGCGCCAGATGAGCCTCCCGTAGCTCGCATATTCGGACGGTTCGCTCACGACGTCCCCCGAGCGCGGTCCATGTGGCCGAAGCCTGTGCCCCGGCGATGGGTGCCGGGGGTGGCCGCAGGGGGCAGGCACCGGGCGACGCGTATCGGCCTCACAGCATCTCTCCGTCGCGGGCCTGCCGGCGGATGCGTGGATCGAGCGCCATCAGCAGGAGATCGGAAAACAGGGTTCCGAGAACGGCGAGGCAACTCAGGAACATGATCAGGGTGGCCGCCAGGAACATGTCCTGCGACTTGAGGGCGCCCAACAGCAGCGGGCCGGTCGTCTGCAGGCCGAGGACCACGGCGACGATGGTTTCGCCCGAGACGATAGTGACGAAGATTTCGTTCATGCCGCTGACGAACGGGTTGAGCGAGTGGCGGACCGGATATTTCAGGACCAGCTTGCGCTCGGGAACCCCCTTGGCGCGCGCCGTCACGACATAGGGCTTGTGCAGTTCGTCCAGCAGGTTGGCACGGATGGTGCGAATGACGCTGGCGGTGCCGGCGGTGCCGAGCACGACCATGGGAATCCAGAGATGGCTGACGAGATCGCCCACCTTGCCGAGCGACCAGGGCCTGTCGACGTAATGGGGGGAGAACAGTCCGCCGACGCTCTGTCCGAAATATTTGAACGAAATGTACAGGAGGATCAGTGCGAGCAGAAAGTTCGGCACGGCAAGGCCGATGAAACCGACTGCCGTAAACACGTAATCGCCCAAGGAATACTTGCGGACCGCGGAATAGATGCCGGTCGGTATGGCGACCACCCAGATGAATATCAGCGTCAGGATCGACAACAGAGAGGTCAGACCGAGCCGCTCCCAGATCAGGCTGGACACCGGGCGATGCCAGAAGAACGACCATCCGAAATCGCCGCTGAGGAGGATGTTCTTCATCCAGTTGCCGTATTGAGCGGCGACGCTCTTGTCCAAGCCATATTGGTGGCGCAGCGCGGAGATTTCCCCCGGCGTCATCATGTCGCCGGTCTTGCGCGCCTCCAGCACGACGGAATCGACAAAATCGCCCGGCGGCAGCGTGATGACGGCGAAGGATACGACGGTGATGGCGAACACCGTCACGACGAGAAGAACCAGTCTCCTGGCCAGGAAGCGGTACATGGGCGTGTCCGAGGAAGCGAGGAGCGGCGTCGTCGGCCGCTCCTCGGCATCATGCGTGGAAATGAGAGGCTGGAGCGACACTGCGATTCAACCTGAACACAGCGGCTCTATCCCGTTGGCCCGTGACGAGCGCTATTGGCGATCCGGGTCGATGTAGAAGCTCGAGAAGTTGGCCGGCGCGATGCCGGGATAGAGCCAGCCCTCGATCAGATGATACGGAACGTTGCGCAGGCGGTTCCTCACGGCGCGATAGTTGCCGGCCGGAAGCGCGATGCCGATGTTGGGGAAGTAGTCGGCGATGCTCTGCACGTAGTCCTTCATCAGCGCTTCCTGCTTGTCGCCCGCGGTGGTCGGGATTTCGACGAGCAGGTCCATCAGATGCTTGACCTCTTCGGGCGGTTTCACCGGCTCGACGTTACCGGCGACCTCCGATCCGAAATTGGCTGAAACGCCGGTCTCCTCGGCATAGCCGAGTTCCCAGGCATCCATGTTGCCGGCCATGCCCGGGCCGCCGAGCATGACGCCAGCGCCGATCAGCGGCAGCCGGCCCGAGCCGTTTTCCGCGATCCAGAGGTTGAGGTCGCGGTCGGGCGCGACGGAGCGGTCCTGATAGAGTTCGTCGCTCACCACGTCGAGCGTGACCTCGATGCCGACGGCCTCCCAATAGCGCTTGACCAGCGTGGCCATATCGACCCAGTCGGGCCGGAAACCCTGGTCGACGGTCAGAAGCAGGTGAAAGCGTTCGCCCTTGTCGTTCAGGCGGAAACCCTCGGCATCCTTGTCCGGCAGAACCTTGTCCAGATATTCGTTGGCCTTCTGCGGATCGTAATCGGTGTACTGCTTGGCGGCCTGCTCGTTGTAGTAGGGCGAGTTCGGGCGCGGCGCGGCCTGATAGGGCTCGCCCTGGCCGAGATAGACCACGTCGATGATTTCCGGACGGTCGATCGCGAGCGACAGGCCGATGCGGAAATTCTTGTCCTGGAAGACCTTGGCCTTGAACGGATCGGGGTGGTTCATCGCCAGCATGAAATAGCCGGTGTTCATGTCGGCACTGTCCGCCTCGATGATCCGGTAGTCGCCCTGCTCCTGGTTCTGGAAGAAGATGGCCCGGTTGCTCGGGTTCGAAATGGCGACGCGGCTGATGTCGATCTCGCCGGACAGCGACTTGGCGAGTTCGACCTCGGGGTCCTGAACCAGCACCCAGGTGCGCTCGTCGATATAGGGCAGTTGGTTGCAGTCCGGATCGACCTTGAAGAAGTACGGGTTGCGAACGAACGAGAACCGTTCCTTGCCCAGGAAGGGCTCGGCGGCGATCCAGGCCTGGATCTGTGGGCGGTTGGGATCGTTGTATTCCGCCTGGGAGCCGTAGGAGCCGACGGTGGCCCACCACCACTTGTTGTAATCGGTCTCGCCGGCCTGCTTCATCTTTTCGGCGACGGCGTCCGGGTTCAGATCGCGATCGAAGTCCTTCAGATAATGTTCGGCGAACTGGACGACGCGCTGACCGTAGGAGGTTGCCAGGTTCAGCAGGAACAGCCCGTTCGGCTTGGACCAGGAAAAGCGGACGGTTTCGTCGTCGAGCGCCTCGACCGTCGCCGGCTCGCCGTCCACCAGGAAAAAGCCCCGCGGCGTCGGGTTGAGGTCGGTGTTGGTCTCGACGTGCTCCCACCAGAAGACGATGTCGTGGGCGGTGAACGGTTCGCCGTCGGACCACTTCATCCCTTTGCGCAAGTGGAACGTGTAGGTCGTGGCGTCCTCCGAGACGTCCCAGCTCTTGGCGATATTGGGCACGATCTCGCTGCCGTCCACCGACCAGCGAACCAGCGGCTCGTAACCGTAGTGACGAAATTCGGCGATGCGGCTACCGCTGGTCGTGTCGACCATCTCGCCGCCGTAGACGCCGGTCTGCTCGGCAGGCTCGACGACCAGCGGCTCGTCGGGAAGTCGATCGGCAACGGGCGGTAGAGCCCCGGAGGCGACTTGGTCCGCCAGTATCGGGGCTTCGTGATAGGTGGAGCAGGTTTGGGCTAGTGCGGAGCCGGCAAACGTGACGAACACCACGCTGCCGGCAAGGGCTGCCGCGCGATTCCACTTGGGATTCATTTGGCTTCCTTTCGTTGCCATAGATGCGGTCGGCATTGAGATGCAGCGTTGGAAGGAAGAGCGTACGCCGCAGACCCGGCGCATAAGCGCAGCACATGTCGGCTGGATGACACTCAGCCCGACAATCGAACGACTTCGGTCGCGCAAGCCGCGTCCGTCCTTCACAGGATGCGTTCGAAACGACGGCTTTCGAAGGGTTTTGGGGACGGTCGCCTGACCGGCCTCGTCGTGCACCGACGTCGATCGGGGGGCTGTGGAAAAACGCCGCGCCCAAAGCCGCGCGTGGCCTTATGCGATGTAGATCGGGCTCGTCAGGGCGCGGCGGATGGGCTGGCCCACGCCGTCGTCCCACTGCGAATGCCCCGGCCGCTCGGCGCCCAGGAAGGCAAAGAGATTGTCGCGGATCGCATCGTGGGTCGCCCGCGCGACGAGTTCGGCACGGACGAACTTCTGCGGATTCGGCAGGACAAAGACCAGCGTTTCGCGCTCGGAGGCGACCGGGCGCGAGGCGATCGGACCGCTCGCGTCCCAGATCTGGACCATATCGCCGGCACCGCCGCTGACGTCGACCTCGAGCGTTGTCGGACCGGCCGGCAGGTGCCCGCCCATCCCGCAGCCATCCGCCGAAATGGCGAGCATCGGGCCATCCGGCGCCTCGGTCACGAAGCTTCGGCCATGACGCAGTGCGTCGAGGATGGCGCTCAGCGAGAGCTCTTCCAGCCAGAGATAGGTGCAGGGGCGCGCCAGGGTGAACGGATTGCCCGGCGGCTCCGTCGCCGGCTGATGAAAGTCGGAGCCGCCGACGGCCGTCATCCTGCGGCCTTCGGAGAGCCGCGACTGATAGCGGGCCAGCGAGATGTGATTGCCCGCCAGCCAATGGCTCTGCCAGACTTCCATGCAGTCGGCGTCCGGCACGGCCCAGCGCCAGGGAATGGTTGGCTTGTCGTGGTTGATCGAAAACAGCGCGCCGGAATCGCGAATGCGCCGGACCATGTCGATCACGTCTTGGTCGGAGGTCGCGCGAAAATCATGCACCCGGCGCGCCCCGAAGACGTTGGCGTGGCCCCATTCGGTGGTGAATTCGTAGGCCGGGATGAAGATGAGGTCTTCGCTGGACGCGCGGTCGAAATAGGCGCGCTGCTGGGCGGTGGTGTTGTGATCCGTCACGGCCAGGAAATCGAGGCCTTCGCGCAGCGCCGTTGCATGCAGATGTTCCGGCGCGCCATAGGCGTCGGAATGAAAGCAGTGCGATTGCAGGTCGCCCTTGTACCAGCCGGCCGTTCGGCGGACCGGATCGGGGATCGCAGAGGCGGCCACGATCGTACGCGGCTCGAAGGAAAAGCGGATGTCCAGCCTGACTTCGACCGGATGCTCCGGCAGACGGTAGAGCCCCAGAATGACCTGCCATCGGCCGGGCATGATGTCGCCGGCCTCGTAGCCCGGCGTCGCCGCATCGCGCCCCACGACGATGCGCTCGCGCGCGCCGCCGCTCCAGCCACGAAGACCACATTTCGACGGATAGGGCCCGAGGGCAGGATCCCCGAGACCGAGGTCGATGACGCAGTTTTCGGCCTTCGGATAGAAGAAGCGCACCTCCAGTCGCGTTACGCCGGACGGCACGTCGAAGGGGACGAGCCGGTAAGGGTTTTCAGCCTTGTCGTCGGCGCCGAGTTCGAGTGCGAGAGTTCTGTCGGCGGGTCTTTGCGGAGCGGGCGAGAGGACGGGCACGGTCATGAGGACTGAAGGAATGGGGTGGGTATTCGACCACCCTATGCCCCGCAGATGACAACGCTGCGACCCGCCAGCGATTCCGATCAGAGCGTGATCGTAGCTGCGCCACGGCCCTTCAGAACCAAGCCTTCCGGCGTCGTTTCGCGTGATACGCCATCGGAAATCGAAGCAACGCCCTCGACGCCCTGCAGCCGCAGCGTCCAGGCGCGATCGACATCCGAGGCCTCGACAGAAAGGTTGCCGCCCTTGCGGGTGACCGTCAGCCTCTGGATCAAACTGCCGTCGGCGGCATGCACGCCCGCCTCCGCGCTACACCCGTCGCTCAGCTGGTAAAGCGCGAAAACCGTATCCTCGGCATAGTCGTAGTCCGGCTTTCTGTCGTTGGCGCCCCAGGCGAGCAGCGTGTTCGGCCGGACATAGACGGGCAGGCTCATGAAATCGTGCGTCTCGCGCCGCCAGCCGCGACCATCCACGACCTCGCCGGTGAGCAGATGGGTCCAGCGGCCTTCCGGCAGGTAGACCGTGACCTCGCCCGACGGGGCGAGCACGGGCGCCACGAGCAGCGACGGGCCAAGCATGTACTGCCGGTCGAGCGTTTCGCAGCCCGGAGCGTCCGGGAACTCCAGGAGCATCGCCCGCATCACCGGCAGACCGGTCTGCGGTGCCTCGCAGGCGGCCGAAAAGATATACGGCATCAGCCGGCACTTGAGTTTGGTGAAGAAGCGCAGAACGTCGACGGCTTCGTCGTCATAGAGCCACGGTACGCGGTAGGACTTCGAGCCGTGCAGCCGGCTGTGGCTGGAGAGCAGGCCGAAGGCGCACCAACGCTTGTAGACGTCGGCTTCCGCCGTGTACTCGAAGCCGCCGATGTCGTGGCTCCAGAAGCCGAAGCCCGACAGGCCGAGCGACAGGCCGCCGCGCAGGGATTCGGCCATCGCATTGAAGTCGGAGTAACAGTCGCCGCCCCAGTGCACCGGGAACTGTTGGCCGCCGGTGGTCGCCGAGCGCGCGAACAGCACCGCCTGGCCCTTGCCCTTCGCGCTTTCCAGCGCTCCGTAGGTCACCTTGTTGTAGAGTTGGGTGTAGTAGTTGTGCATTTTCTGCGGGTCGGAGCCGTCGTGGTAAACCACGTCGGTGGGAATGCGTTCGCCGAAATCCGTCTTGAAGCAGTCGACGCCCATCGCGACCAGCCGCTTCAGATGGCCGGCATACCACTCGCAGGCCTCCGGATTGGTGAAGTCGACCACCGCCTGGCCGGGTTGCCAGCGGTCCCATTGCCAGACGGAGCCGTCCGCCCGCTTGATCAGATAGCCGTTCTCCTTGCCGTCCTTGAACAGCTTTGACCGCTGGGCGATGTAGGAGTTGATCCAGACGCAGATCTTCAGGCCGCGCTCCTTGTAGCGCTTGAGCATGGCCTCAGGGTCGGGGAACATCTCCGGGTCCCACTCGAAGTCGCACCAGTGCAGACCCCGCATCCAGAAGCAGTCGAAATGGAAGACGTGCAGCGGGATGTCGCGCTCGGCCATACCGTCGAGAAAGCCGGTGACGGTCGCCTCGTCGTAGTCGGTGGTGAACGAGGTGGTCAGCCACAGCCCGAACGACCAGGGGGCGGGCAGGGCGGGGCGCCCGGTCAGTCGGGTGTAACGGTCGAGCACCCCCTTCGGCTCCGGCCCGTCGATGACATAGTATTCCAGCGCTTCACCCGGCACGCTGAACTGCGCCTTGGAGACCTTTTCGGAGCCGATCTCGAACTCGACCCTGCCGGGATTGTTGACGAACAGGCCCCAGCCGCGATTGGTCAGGAAGAACGGGATGTTCTTGTAGGCCTGTTCGGTGTTGGCGCCCCCGTCGCGGTTCCAGATCTCGACGCTCTGGCCGTTCTTGACGAAGCCGGTGAAGCGCTCGCCGAGACCGTAGACGAGGCCGCCGACGCCCAGGTCCAGGCGCTCGAACAGATAGGGCTGTCCGCCGTCGTCGCTGTCGACGGCGTAGCCGCCGGATTTGTAGCCGCTTTCGGTCAGCGGCTTGCCGTCTCTCAGAAATTCCAGCCGCCAGGAACCGTCCTTGGCGACCCGTGCGGTCAAGGAGCCGCTCGTCAGGCTGGCATAATCCGTTCCGTCCTCGATGACCGGCCTGAAGCCGGCGTCGGGAAACAGTTCGAAATTCGGTCCCTTGTCGATGACACCTTGAAAGTGCTCGATGCGAACGCCGATGATGCCTTCCAGCGGAGAGAACAGCCGGATCGTGAACAGCTTGGTGTTGATTTGGGCGCCGCGTTCGCACGCGTCCCAACTGGGTGCGTAGATCACCAGTTCGTTGCCGTCGACCTGCGTGTCGAACACCTGCACGGGATGCATGACGGAGAGGTTCGTGGGTATCGACCAGTTGCCGTCGCTGAATTTCATGATTGTCGTCCTCGGTCTTGATGGTGCCGATGCGGTGCGCGCGGGCGCAAGCGGGAGCCGCGCGGGAACGCGCTGGATCGGCTGAGCATGAAAAAGGCGGCGCTAGATGCGCTCGCCGCTGGTTTCGTCGAAGATGTGAATCCGGTCGGGATCGATCCGCAGACCGATCGTGTCGCCGGCTTGAAGGTCCGTGCGTCCGTTCAGTACGACCGCGATTTCCGGCGTGCTGTCGGTGAACAGGAAGGTCGTGGCGCCCGTCGCCTCGCTGGTGCGCAGTAGCAGAAGGATGGAGGCCTCCGGCCGGCCGACGAGCGTCAGGTGCTCCGGCCGCAGTCCAACGATCACCGATCGACCGGGATCGAGCCGCCCGCCATAGGCGATCGTCTGCGGTTCGGCAAAGCCTAGCACCAGGCTCCGGCCGTCCTCTCCGACGACCGCCGGAACGAAGTTCATGGCCGGCGAACCGATGAAGCCGGCGACGAAGCGGTTGACAGGCCGGTCGTAGAGTTCGAGCGGCGCGCCGACCTGTTCGATCCGACCGTCCTTCATCAGCACAACCCGATCGGCCATGGTCATCGCCTCGATCTGATCGTGCGTGACATAGACCGAGGTCGCGCCGAGCCGCTCGTGGAGCGAGCGGATCTCCTTGCGCATGTGGACTCGAAGGGCCGCGTCGAGGTTGGACAGCGGTTCGTCGAACAGAAAGGCCTTGGGGTCGCGGATGATGGCGCGGCTCATGGCCACGCGCTGGCGCTGGCCGCCCGACAATTCGCGCGGATAGCGCTTCAGCAGATGCGACAGCTCGGTCGTCGCCGCCACCTCTTGCGCCGCCTTGCGGGCGTCCTTCCGGCTGGTGCCGCGAACCCGCAGGCTGTAGGTGAGGTTTTCCTCCACCGTCATGTGGGGATAGAGCGCGTAGGACTGGAAGACCATGGCGATGTCGCGCTTGCGCGGCGGTACTTCGTTCATCCGCTCGCCGACGATGCGGATTTCGCCGCCGGAGATCTTCTCGAGCCCGGCCAGGGACCGCAGCAAGGTGGTCTTGCCGCAGCCGGACGGGCCGACCAGGGCCACGAACGAGCCCTTTTCGACCGTCAGTTCGATATCCTTTAGGGCGTGGAAGCGGCCATAATACTTCTCGACCCTGTCGAATTCGATTTGTGCGGTCATTTGAGGGCTCCCGAAGTCAGTCCGGACACGATCCGGCGCTGAAGCAGGACGAAGGCGCCGAGAATGGGCGTCACATAGATCGAGGCGTAGGCCATGATCTCGTTCCAGTTCACCGAATTCGGTCCCATGAAGGTGTTGAGGCCGACGCTGGCCGGCTGAAGCTCGACGTCCTGAATGATGGACTTGGAATAGACGAACTCGCCGAAGGCCTGCATGAAGATGAGGATGGCGCTGACCAGAATGCCGTTGCGGGCCAGCGGCAGAACGATATGGAAAAAGGCGCCGACCCGCGAATTGCCGTCGACCAAGGCGGCTTCCTCGAGCTCCATCGGCACCGCCATGAAGGTGGCTCGCACCAGAACGACGAAGAACGGCATGCTCTTGGCGGTGATCGCCAGGATCACCGATAAGCGCGGATAGTCGAGCAGCCCGACCTGGGAGAACCCGACGAAGATCGGCGTCACCATCAAAGACGGCGGCAGCACCTGCAACATCAGGATCAGGAACAGGCCCACGTCGATCCAGACGTTGCGATAGCGCGCCAGCACATAGGCGCATCCGACCCCAAGGGCGACGATCAGAGAGACCGCGCTGGCGGCGATCACCAGCGAGTTCCAGATATAGCGGCCCATCTGCCGCTGCACCCAGACGTCGCCGAAGATCTGCCATTGCGGGTCGTCGGGGATGAAGATCGGCGGGTTGGCGAACATCGCCGAGCCGCTCTTCACCGCAGTCACGTACATCCAGTAAAGCGGGAACAGGTAGAGCGCCGCGAGCCCGAGTGCGACGAGAACGAGAAGGGTGTCGCGCAATCTGTTGGTCATCCGCGCACCTCATGACGTGTCGAGCGCACATAGACGATGGAGGCGACGATGACGACCAGGATCATCAACACCGAGACCGTGGCGCCGCGAGAGAAGTCGTATTCCCGGAAGGAGAGCTGCCAGGCCCAGTATTGGGTGACGTTCGAGGCGTTGCTCGGTCCGCCGTCGGTGAGGGCGGCGAAGAGATCGAACTGCTGCAAGGTAAAGATCAGGCCAAGCGAGATCAGCGCGCCGATCGTCGAACGCATCATCGGCAGGGTTATGGTGAAGAAGCGCCGCAAGGGGCTGGCTCCATCGAGGGCTGCGGCCTCGTAGAGGTCTGCGGGAATGGAGGCGAGGCCGACCGACAACAGGATCATGTTGAAGGAGGTGCCGAACCAGATATTGGCGATGACCACCGACCAAAGGGCATAGGTCGGATCGGAGCGCCAGAAGATGTTGTGATCGACGATGCCCAAGGCATTGAGCACGTAGTTCACGACGCCGAAATCGCCCGCCAGCAGCCAGTTCCATATCGCGCCGGTGACCAGCGCCGGCATCACCCAGGACACCAGAAACAGGCCGCGCAGATAGCTCGATCCGGCAAAGCGCAGCTGAAAGAACAGGGCGAGGCCGAAGCCGATGGCGAATTGTCCCGCGATCGATCCGACGACGAAGATCGCCGTGTTCTTCACGATCAGCCAAAAGTTCGGGTCGGACAGGATCGCGCGATAGTTGGCGAGGCCAGCCCACGGTCGGATGAACGCTCCCAGACTGAAGATGTCGACCTGCTGAAAGCTCATCAGCACGTTGTAGAGGAGCGCCGCGCCGGAAATGGCGAGAAGAAAGAGCAGCGGGATACCGACCAGGAGAAAGTCGAAGCCGCGCCCGTCCCAAAAAGTGGATAGCGGATTGCGCATGGTCATTCGAGTTTGTTGCGACGGGCAGAACGCCGCGCAGGATGAGGCTCGATCTTCGCGCCGGCGGGCCGGCGCGAAGCGCACGAAGCGTAAGAGCGCCTAGCCGGTGATGCCCCGAATGGTCTCGGCGGCGCGGTCCAGCGCATCCTTTGGTGTCGCGGCCCCCGAAAGGGCGGCCTGGATGGCATCCTGGATGGCCTTGGAGATCTTCGGCCACTCCGGATGCGGGCCGCGCGGCTTGGCGTATTTCATCTGCTCGAGGAAGACCTTGAGCGCCGCGTCCTTCTGGTCGTTGCCAGTGGGCGCAATGGTTATGTTGTTTTGCGCCGGCAACTGGCCGAAGCGCTCAAACATGGTCTTGTCCTGCGAGGCAAAATACTCGAGCGCCTTGAACGCCGCCTCGGGGTGCTTGGTGCTCTTGAAGATCACCCAGTTGTAGTCGCCCATGGCCGACGAGCGCTGTGCGCCTGCTTCCGGCACCGGCAGCAGGGCCACCCCCCAATCGAACTTGGCGTCGGACACCATCCGATCCAACTCCCACGGGCCGGATATGTCCATCGCCACGTTGCCGGAGTTGAAACTCGCCGTGTTGGACCACTGGGAATTGGTGAGCACATCGGGGGAAGCGAGCTTTTCGTCGACCAGTTGCTTCCAGAAGCTCAGCGCCTTCACCGCGCCCTCGGAATCGAGGGTTTCATAGGTGGCGCCTTCCATCTGAGCAAAGGGAAGGAATTGGAACGTGCCTTCCTCGCTAGCCTTGGCGGAGAAGGCGATGCCGTAGACGTTTTTCGCCGGATCGGTCAGCTTGCGCGCATAGTCCAGCATCTCGTCCCAGGTCTGTGGCGGCTTGTCGGGATCGAGACCCTTCGCCCGGAACATGTCCTTGTTGTAGAAGAGCGCAATGGTGTTGGTGGCCTTCGGCACACCGTAGACCCGTCCATCCCATTTGGCCGAATTCATCGGGCCGGGAAAATAGTTCTCGACCTTGATCACGTCGGACCCGGCGATCATGTCGGTCAGGTCGAGCAACACGCCGTGCGAAGACAGCAGCGCCTGGTCGGGGTTGTCGACCGCGAAGATGTCCGGCGCCTTGCCCACCGAATAGGCGCGCATGGCCTCGCTCATCAAATCCGCGAACGGAATCTCGCGGTAGACGACGTTGATGTCGGGCTCCTTCTCGTCGAATTCCTTGGCCAGGGCCGGAGTGGGCTGGCCGACCTTGTCGACGGTCCAGATGGTGATGGTGACAGGCTCCTCGGCCTGAGCGGGCATGGTCAGACCAAGCCCGGCAAGGACCGCAGATGCGAACAGAATATCCTTGAGATATCGCATAGGACTCCCTCCCTATGGTTGCCTCTGTCGGGGCACGCCGGCCGCCGGTCGTGAGGCGAGACCGACGATACGATTCTCGCTCGATACCGCCGTGACGGCCTGACCAGCCATCGCTTCGGATTTTCGAGGGCGAACGACGCCGCAGGGTAAACTCCTCGAAACCCCTGCAAAGGCGTGCCGTAAACGTTTACGACACTAGGCTTGCTGAGGTACGTATGTCAATAGTGGGCCAGCAAGAGGGAGAGCCGTATGACGGGCATCCGCCAGCTGGCGCAGCATCTGCAGATTTCGACCGGTACGGTCTCGCGTGCTCTCAATGGCAAGGCCGATGTCAATGACGAGACGCGTCGGCGCGTCCTGGAGGCCGCGGCGGAACTCGGATACGTGCCGAACCAGTCGGGGCGCAGCTTGCGCAAGGGGACGACAAACACCGTCGGCCTGATCATGACGAACGGGGTCAATCTCGGCGCCCACAACGACAATTTCTTTCCCGGTGTCATCGGCGGCCTGCAGGCGGCGCTGGCGCGTCATAACCTCGACCTGGTGATCCTCCTGTGCTCCAGCGAAGAGGATCCGGAAGACTATATGCGGCGTATGGTCGCCCGTCGGCTGGTCGATGCCCTGGTGGTCACGGCGACACGCACGGTGGACCCCCGGCTCGACTTTCTGCAGAAGGCCGGCCTGCCCTTCGTCGCGCTCGGCCGCAGCAGCTCCGGCGCCGGCTGTGCTTGGATCGACCTCGACTTCGAAGGCATCGCAAGGGAATCGGTGACGAGGCTGGTTGCTCGCGGGCATCGGCGCATTGCCGTGGCAACCCCAACATCTGACGTCAATCTGGGCCGCCTTTTCATGCGCGGCTACGAGGCGGGGCTGCAAAGCCACGGCTTGCCTTTCGATCCGGACATCGTCTTTAGAGCCGAAACCAGCGAGGAAGGCGGATATGCGGCGGGTGATCGCCTTCTCCAACTCGAAAACCGCCCGACGGCGATCCTGTTGATCGCCGAGCTCATGTCGGTGGGCTTGTACCGTCGACTTGGGGAAGCCGGGCTTCGGCCGGGCCGAGACCTCGCGATCATCGCCGAGCGCGAAAGCCCAGTCGGCCGCTTCTTGCTGCCGCGGCTGACCTGTTTTCGCGTCGCCGTGCACGACCTCGGCCTACAGCTCGGCGAAACCCTGTTGTCGACGATTCCCGCCTATCGCCATCTCTACCCGGAGGCGCCGCGCGAGCTGGTCTGGCCGCTCGAACTGGTAGAGGGTGAGAGCGATCCGCCGTTGGTATCCGAAAGCGGGAAAGACGGCTGACGAGGAGAACAGGAGCCGGCCGTGGACTGCGTCCGGCGTCAGAATCGATAGGCGAGAGCCGCCGTAAGCGCGGTCTCGGCGCCATCGGTGATCTGATCGGCCAGCATGTTCGCCGTGGTCGGCCCCAGTGTGAAGCCCTGATGGCCGTGGCCGAAATGAAGCCAGAGGCCGGGATGGTCCGGAGCCCGGCCGACGACCGGCAGCATGTCCGGCATGCAGGGGCGGTTGCCGAGCCAGGGCTCGGCTTCGACCGGCTCGCCGAGATCGAACAGCTCGCCGACCCGCTTTTCGGCGTGGAACAGCTGGCGTGGCGTCGCCGGTGCATCGAAGGCGGCGAGTTCGGCTCCCGTAGCGATCCTCAATCCCAGGCGCATGGGCGAGCACACCGCGCCGCTTTCGGCGTCCATGAAGGGCTGGCGCAGTGCGGACGTCTGACGGTAGTGGCGATGATAGCCGCGCTTGCGCAGCATCGGCACCCGATAGCCGAAGCGGGCGAGCATCTGGGGCGACCACGGTCCAAGGGCGACCACGGCCGTCTCCGCTTCGATCCGGCCGCTTTCGCTGGCGACACTCCAGGCGGTGCCCTGCTGGGCGAGGCTCATCGCGTCGCCGTGCACGATCGTGCCGCCGCGCGCTTCGAACAGGCCGGCATAGGCCGCCACGAGACCGCCCGGGTCGGTGCACGTCCAGGCCTCGGTCCAATGGATGCCGCCCTGCATCCTGCGCTTGAGCGACGGCTCTTCGGCGCTCAGGAGGTCCGGCGACAGTACGCGCATGCCCACGCCGTATTCGGTCTTGAGATATTCCGCCTCCGTGATCGCGGCTTCCATCCTGGGCGCCGTGCGATAGGCCTGCCGGAACCCATCCCTGGCGACGAGGTGATCGGCGCCGGCGGCCGCGATCAGCGGCGCATGGTCGCTCGTCGCCCGCCGGATCATCTGGCTGTAGGCGGCCGATGCAATCCGGTGGCGTGCCGGAAAGGAATGGGAGAAATAGGCGAGGAGCGGCCGCGCCAGGCCCGGCAGGGCGCCGAGGTGCCAGTTGACGTCGTTGGTTCGTCGCGCGGCGATGGCGAAGAGGTTCGCCAGGCCCAGCGGCATGGCATAGGGTTCCATCGCTTCGGCCTGGATGATGCCGGCATTGCCGTAGCTCGTCTCGCGGCCCGGCTCCCGCCGGTCGACCAGAACGACATGGTGGCCTCGGGCCTGGAGGGCGAGCGCGCTCGCCACTCCCACCATGCCCGCCCCCAACACGATGGCTTCGCTCACTCTCTACCTCTCATGATTGGCATCCCCGCCGAAGCAGCGGGCGTTCGAACCTAGCAGCCCGCTGGATTGGCGTCATTCAACCAAGCCGCGCACCGGCCTCGTCCGGCGCGAAAAGATGGAGGGCGTCGGCCGGCAGGGCGATGGGTATGACCTCGCCCGGAACCCAGTGGACACGGCCGAGATGGTAGGCCTTGAGCGCCACCGGTCCGAACTGGACATGGACGATGGCGCCCATGCCCGTCGGCTCCACCAGGTCGACCGTCGCCGTGTGGGGACTTTCAGCCGCAGCCTCCCCCAACAGGATATGCTCGGGCCGAATTCCCACCACGACCTCGGCGCTCTCGGGCAGGCGCGCCGTTGCGGGCAGATCGACGACGCAGCCTTCGGCGAGCGAAAGGCCGAGCCGATCCGCGTCGTTCGTCACCTGCGCGGTGCAGAAATTCATCGCCGGAGAGCCGATGAAACCGGCGACAAACCGGTTGGCAGGCTTTTCGTAGAGCTCTGTCGGCGAGCCGATCTGCCGGATCCTGCCGTCCTCCATGGCGACGATGCGGTCGGCCAGCGTCATCGCCTCGATCTGGTCGTGGGTCACGTAGATCGATGTGGTGTCCAGCCGGCGGTGCAGCTTCTTGATCTCCACCCGCATCTGTTCGCGCAGCCGCGCGTCGAGGTTTGACAAAGGCTCGTCGAAGAGGAAGGCGCGCGGCTCGCGCACGATGGCGCGGCCCATGGCGACGCGCTGGCGCTGGCCGCCCGACAGCGCGCGGGGCCGCCGCTCCGTGTAGGGCGCAAGGCCGAGGATATCGGCGGCGCCCGAGACCGCGGTGCGGATCGCCTCGGCCGGCGTCTTCCTGAGACGCAGCGAATAGCTGAGGTTCTTTTCGACCGTCATATGCGGGTACAGCGCATAGGATTGGAACACCATGGCGAGGTCGCGGTCGCGCGGCGGCAGGTCGTTGACCCGGCGCCCGGCGATCATGATGTCGCCGCCCGTCACCTCCTCCAGGCCGGCGATCATCCTGAGCAGCGTGGACTTGCCGCATCCTGACGGGCCGACGAGCACGATGAACTCGCCTTTTTCGATGGAGAGATCCACCGAGTGCAGGACCTCGACATGGTGAAAGCTCTTCTGGACCGAGCGGATGTCGATTTCGGGCATGGGGGCTTCAGCCTTTCACCGCGCCGGCCGTCAGGCCCTGCACGAGGTATCGCTGGATGAGGAGGAAGAACAGCACGGCGGGGATCAGGGCGAGGACGCCGGCTGCCATCATCTGTCCGAAGTCGACGCCGAACTTGGAGACGAAGGACAGAAGCCCGACCGGAAAAGTGCTGGTGCCCGTCTTGGAGATCAGCATCAGCGCGAAGAGCAACTCGCTCCAAGCCGCGGTGAAGACGAAGCCGAGCGTCGCGGCCATGCCGGGCAGCGTCAGCGGCACGATGATCTGGCGGAACGCCATGAAGCGCGTCGCGCCGTCGATCATCGCGGCTTCTTCGAGATCCTTCGGGATGGAGTCAAAGAAGGACTGCATCAGGAACACCGCGAACGGCACGTTGAAGGCCGTGTAGACCAGGATCAGCCCGGTCAGGCTGTTGGTCAGGCCGATGCTCGCCAGCATGCGGAAGATCGGCGCGATCAGCATCACCAGCGGAAACATCTGGGTGATGAGCAGCAGCCCGACGAGCCATAGCTTTCCCCGGAAGGCGAAGCGCGACATGGCATAGCCGGCGCCGGCCGCCACCAGCGTGACGATCACCGAGGTCGACAGCGACACGATGAGGCTGTTCTTGAAGAACAGCGGAAAGTCGCTGTGCTCCAGCACGAAGGCATAGTGCTCCCAGGTGACGGAGGACGGCCAGAGGCGCACCCCTTCGCTGTAGAGCAGCCGATTGGGCGTCACCGAGACTTTGAACAGCCAGAACAGAGGAAACAGCGCGACCGCGACGTAGAGAAGGATCGCGGTGCGATGGGCGAGGGTGAGCGCGATGCGGCGGGCGGGGGCGGCCATGGCTACGACCTCGCCAGAAGCGTCTGCCGCAGGATGACGAGCAGCAGCGAATAGATCATCAGAAGCACCAGCAGCACCATGGCGATGGCCGAGGCGTAGCCGAAATCGAGCCGGCGGAAGGCGGTGGTGAAGATGTAGCTGGCGACGATTTGCGTGCGATCGGCCGGTCCGCCATTGGTCATGACGATGATCAGATCGGCGAAGTTGGCGATCCACACCGTGCGCAGTAGCACCGCAATGGCGATGGTCGGTGCCAGGAAGGGCAGGGTGATGTCG
Source organism: Consotaella aegiceratis (assembly GCF_036541425.1). Taxonomy (NCBI): domain Bacteria; kingdom Pseudomonadati; phylum Pseudomonadota; class Alphaproteobacteria; order Hyphomicrobiales; family Aurantimonadaceae; genus Consotaella; species Consotaella aegiceratis. The sequence continues at coordinate 43,651 of NZ_JAZHFT010000005.1, read as the reverse complement.
CGAAAGCGCTGGAACGGCCCGGCACCGTCGATTGCCGCCGCCTCGTAGATGTCGGCGGGGATCGACTGAAGCGCCGCCAGCAGCGTGATCGCGAAAAACGGAATGCCCCACCAGACATTGGCGACGATCGGCCCCCACATGGCAAGGTCGGGATCGGCGAGGATGTTGCCCGGTTCGCTCATCAGCCCGAGCGCGAAAAGCCAGTGCGGGATCGGGCCCACGACCGGGTTGAACAGCCACGCCCAGTCGAGGCCTGACAGGAAGCTCGGCACGGCCCATGGCAGGAAAACCAGTGCCTGAACGAGCCCACGCCCGGCGAACGGCCGGTTGAGGAGCAGCGCCAGGATCAGCCCGAGGGTGAACTGGAAGACGACCGAGGAGGCGGTCCAGAACACGGTGTTCTTGAGCGCCAGCCAGAAATTGGCGTCGCCGATCAACTGGCGGAAATTGGCCAGCCCGACGAAGCCGCCGCTGAACGGATTGAGCAGGCGCACGTCGCGGAAGGCGTAGGTGAGCCCGATGACGAGCGGAACCAGCATCACCGTGACGATCAGGACGATCGCCGGCGCCGAATAGAGATAGGGTTCTGCCTTTCCAGCCAGCCGCCGTCTCAGGGGCGGACGCGTGGGATTCGGTTGGATGGAACTGATCGCCGTCATGTCAAACTTCGTGCGCTCGCCATCGAAGCGATGACGACAGGGTGGGCGCGGCGTGTCGAGGCCGCGCCCCTTTCGGGTCTTACTGGCCCATGGCCTTCTGCTTGGCCGCGGTCAGGTAGTCGGCCCACTGCTGGCCCAGCTCCTCGGGCGAGATGTCGCCGAGCAGCGCCTGCTGGCTGGTCTTGATGACGAGCGAATCCTTGAAGAAGGCAAATTCTTCGAGATCCGTCGGCATCATCGTCGGCATGACGTCGGGATCGTTCAACTCCTCGAACCAGCCCTTGAACTTGTCCTGGGCGTAGAACGGGTCTTCCTCGGCCGACTTGTGAACCGGCAGGGCGCCGGTGCGCTTGTTCCAGGCGATGTTGCCCTCCGGGCCTTCCAGCGTCTCGATCAGCTTCCAGGCGAGATCCTTGTGCTCGCTATTGGCGAACATCGACCAGCCGGCGAAGCCGATGGTCGGAAACGCCTTGCCGTCGGGCCCCTTCGGCATCGGTGCCACGCCGTATTCGTCTTCCGACATGTGATCGTCGATGGCGATCAACGCGTCGGGATCCTGATCGAGAAGCGCGCAGGTGCCGGAATAGAAGCCGGCGACGATCTCGTTGAAGCCCCAGTTGACGGAATCCTTCGGGGCATAGCCCTTCTTGTAGAGGTCGATCAGATAGGTGAGGCCCTTCACCCAGCCCGGATCGGCGAAGGTGGAGGTTCCGTCCTCTTTGAAGAAGGCGTTGTCGCCGGCCATGGTGGCGCCGAACATCACCCAGCCGTTGAGGCCGCCAGGCCCGCCGCGCAGGCAGTAGGCGGACTTGCCGGGCAGCTTGGCGATCTTTTCGGCCGCCACGGTGAACTCGTCCAACGTTGCGGGCGGCGCCTCGACGCTGGCCTCCTCCAGGAGCTTCTTGTTGTAGAACATCGCCCGCAGATAGAAGCCGTAGGGCAGCGTATAGGCGGTGTCGTCGACGCTGCGGCCGAACTCGATCGCGCGGTCGTTGAGCCCGCTGGTGTACTCCCAGTCGGCCAGATAGGGCTCGAGGTTCTCGAGCGCGCCGTTCTTGCCGTAGAGCGCCAGCCAGGTGTCGGGCATCTCCACGACGTCCGGCGTCTCGCCGGCCGAGACCGTCGTGGCGAACTTCTCGAACGCTTCGCCCCAGGGCAGCGAGGTGATCTCGACGGTGACGTCGGGGTTGGCTTCCTCGAACTTCGCCACCAGGCTCTTCAACGTCTCGGTGCGTTCCGGACTGGTGATCACCTCGGTCAGCTTCAGCGTCGTCTGCGCCGTGGCCGGAACCGCGGCAAGGCCGGCGAGCATCGTCGCCGCCATCAGCATTGTCTTCATGGCCTTCCTCCTGTCGTCATCGGTCTGGGTTCGTGTTGCGCATCTGTCTGCTTCGTCCGTCACCGGACGGCCTGGGCGATGGCCCCTTCGAGGTCGGCCCAAAGGGCTTCGGTGCCCTCCAGGCCGACGTGAAGGCGCACCGAATTCTCGTCGATGCCGAAATCCATCGCCGAATTGGGCTGGGCGGCCTGAGCCCGCACCACCTTCCCGGGCACGGCGAGACTCTCGTGGCCGCCCCAGCTCACGCCGAGGCGAAACAGCTTCAGCGCGTCGACGAAATTGCGGATGTCGACGCCGTCCTTGAAGATGAAGGAGAACAGTCCGGACGTGCCGGTCAGCCCTTCCGGCAAACGATTTGCAAGGCCGGGATGCTGAACGGACGCCACGGCCTCGTGCGCGGCCAGCCGGCGCGCGATGGCGAGCGCGCTCTCCTCATGCGCCTTCATCCGCAGCGGCAAGGTGCGCAGCCCGCGCACCAGAAGCCAGCCGTCGAAGGGCGACAGCTTGCCGCCGAGATAGGGCAGCGCCTCCGAGCGGATGCGTCCGACGAGATCCTTCGGCCCCGTCACGGCGCCGGCCACCACGTCGCTGTGACCGCCCAAATATTTCGAGGCGGAGTGCAGGACGAGGTCGACGCCGAGCGTCAGCGGTTTCTGAAAGATCGGCGAAGCCCAGGAGTTGTCGATGACGGTCAGCACCCCGGCGTCGCGAGCCAGCTTGGCGAGCGCCTTGACGTCGTGGACGTCCATCACCCAGCTCGTCGGGCTTTCCATATAGAAGAGCTTGGCGCCCGGCAGCGCCTTGGCCACCGCCTCCTTGTCGCGTCCGTCGACATAGGTGACCGCGATGTTGAGGCGCTTCAGCAGCGTCTCGAACAGGCGGTAGGCGTCCGGATAGACGTGGCGGACGCAGACGATGCGGTCGCCAGGCGAGACGAAGGTCAGCACGGTCGACGAGATCGCCGCCATGCCGCTGGCGAAGCCCAGCGCATCCTCGCCGCCTTCGAGCTCGGCAAGCTTTTCCTCGAAGATGCGCGTGGTCGGGTTCAGCCCGCGCGAATAGGTCGGCCGGATCTTGAGGCCGCGATAGGTCGCCTCCATCTCGTCGAAGGAGGAAAAGGTGAAGAGCGAGGTCTGGACGATCGGCGGCACCACCGCGTCGTACGGGTTGGCTTCGTCATGGGCGGCGATCAGCGAGGCCGCATCCTCGATGGAATTCAACGGGACATGTCCTTGATATCCTCCTCGACGATGTCGAGGATGGCGATGGTCTTTTCCCGCGCCCTGTCGGCGTCGCCGGCGGCGATCGCGTCGTAGAGTTCGCGGTGGAAGGGGAAGGATCGGCGGGCGAAGTCCGGCCGGTCGAACGGCTTTTCGAAAAAGTGCTCGAAGGCCGCGCGCATCTGTTCGAGGATCTGGCCGAACAACGGGTTGTGCGTGGCCTCGTAGATCGAGAGGTGAAAGGCGAGGTCCTCGCGGCCGGCCGTGCCCTTTTCCAGATGCACAGCTTCCATGACCTCCAGCTTTTCGCGCATGCGGTCTAGATCCGCCGGCTCTGCGCGGCGGGCCGCCACCGCGCTGGCCTCGGCCTCCAGCCCACGCCGCACCTCGAGAGTCTGGAGCAGCGCGTCGCGCAGATGCGTGGCATCGATGTGCAGCGGCACGTGGATGGTCGAGGACGAAATGCGCGTCAGAAGAAAAGTGCCGAGGCCCTTGCGGGTCTCCACCACGCCCAAGGCCTGCAGTGTGCGCACCGCCTCGCGCGCCGTGGACCGCCCGACGCCGAGCGCATCCATGATCTCGCGCTCGGACGGCAGCTGGTCCCCCGGCTGAAGCGTGGAACGGTCGATGAAGTCCGCGAGAGCCTTCACGGCAGCGCCGGTGCGATCGGATTGCGGCAACCGGGAAAGGCCATTCAACAAGCGTCTCGCACTCCGAACGTCGATTGCTATCAGACATCAGACATGTTGAACCAGTGCCTGTCAAGGCGCGCACGCCTAGTTCATTGGCAATGCGACCAAATGATCAAATCCTCGGCACTTCGCGGACCCGAGTGCGTCTTTGGTGAGGCGATGCAGCGAGCGTGTCAGGGCGTTGCCCGACCGAGTGCCGGATGCATCAATCGGGATCGGATTCGAAAATGTCCCCCCTTTCCAGCGATCGCGATGGAGGCAGACGTACCGATGGCAGGGCAGCCTCGGTCACCCTGCCTCATTGGATATTCAAGCGCTTAGATCACCTGGCCTCCCGAGACTTCGATCCGCTGGGCGTTGATCCAGCGGTTGTGTTCGGTAAGCAGGCTGGCGATCATCGGTCCGATGTCATCGGGAACGCCGACCCGACCCAGCGCCGTCATGCCGGCGAACTCCTTGTTGACGTCGGGATTGTCGCGCACCAGTCCGCCGCCGAAATCGTTCTCGATCGCGCCGGGCGCCACGGTGTTGACCGCGATGCCGCGCGGACCGAGTTCCTTGGCCATGTAGACCGACAAAACCTCGACCGCGGCCTTGACCGCCGAATAGGCGGAAAAGCCGGGATAGGAAATCCGCGTCAGGCCGCTGGAGATATTCACGATGCGGCCGCCGTCGGCCAGCAGAGGCAGCAGCGCCTGGGTCAGAAAGAACACGCCCTTGAGGTGGACATCGACGAGGCCGTCGAACTGCGCCTCACTGGTCTGGTCGAACATGGCGTATTCGCCATGGCCCGCATTGTTGACCAGATGGTCGAAGGTCTGGCGCTGCCAGGTTTCTCCGAGCACGGCGCGCAGCCGTCCGACGAACGGCGCGAAGTCGGCGATGGCGCCGCTGTCGAGCTTCAGCGCCACCGCCTTGCGGTTCATGGCGGCGATCTCGGCGCCCACCGCCCGAGCCTCTTCCTCGCTGCTGCGATAGGTGATGACGACGTCGCTGCCGGAGCGCGCGATGGCGAGAGCGGTATTTCGGCCGAGCCCTCGGCCGGCGCCGGTCACGAGTGCGATCTTGGTCATGGCGTATCTCCTGTGGTTGGGATGCCCGCATGATCGACCGATCCGGCGTGTCGATGTTGCCGGAAGCTCGGCATTCCTTGCCTAATTCTCCAGGATGGATTTACGGCGTCGGGAGAGGCGGCTATCCTTGCGACCATGACAGACACACTGGTCGACGCCGCTCGCCGCTACGCCGAGAACCATTCCGACGCCTCCGGCATCGCGCGCACGCCGATTCCGGGCCTGACGATCGTGCGCGCCGTCGCCCCCAGCGGCCTCGACTATGCCATCTCGCGGCCACTCGTCGCCCTCGTTCTGCAGGGAGGCAAGGAGGTCGCGCTCGGGGCGGGACGCTATGCCCTGAAGGCCGGTCAGTCGCTTTTGATCTCGGCCGATGTGCCCACCGCGAGCCAGATCACGCGCGCAAGCGTCGTCGCTCCCTATCTCTCACTGGTCCTCGATCTCGACCCGGCCGTCATCTCGGAACTGACGGCGGAAATGGATCCGGACCCCGAGGCCGTGGGCGCGCCCATACGGGTCGAACCGAGCGACGGCGAGGTCGTCGATGCGGCGCTGCGGCTGATGAATTTGCTCGATCGTCCGAAGGCCTTGCCGGTGCTGCGCGATCCGCTGGTGCGCGAAATGCACTATTGGCTTCTGGCCGGCCCGCACGGGGCGGCGATCCGGCGGCTGGGGTGGCCGACGAGCCATGCCGGGCGGGTGGCGCGCGCGGTGGCGGTGCTGCGCGCTCGATTCGCCGAGCCGTTGCCGGTCGAGCATCTGGCCGACGTCGCCGGCATGAGTCTGTCGTCGTTCCATCAGCACTTTCGTGCCGTGACCTCGCTGTCGCCCCGGCAGTTCCAGAAGCAGCTGCGACTGATCGAGGCGCGCCGGATGATGCAGGCGGAGGGCCTGAGCGCCAGCAGTGCGGCGTTCGCGGTGGGCTACGAGAGCGTACCGCAGTTCACCCGCGAATACGGCCGGATGTTCGGCCTGCCCCCGGCCAGGGATACCCGGATCGCGCGGGCGGGGGCCGCCGCCTGAAATCGGTCCGCCGGGCAGCGCGCTCGGCGCCCCTCGGTCGCGCCTACCACTCCGCGACACTGCCGTCGGGATGGCGCCACACGGGATTGCGCCAGCGATGCCCCTCCTTGGCCCGCTCGACGACATAGGTCTCGTCGACCTCGATGCCGAGGCCGGGGCCCTGCGGGATCGAGACGAAGCCGTCGGCATAGTGGAACACCTCCTTGTTGGCGATGTAGTCCAGAATGTCGTTGCCCTGGTTGTAATGAATGCCGAGGCTCTGTTCCTGGATGAAGGCGTTGTAGGACACCGCGTCGACCTGCAGGCAGGCGGCCAGCGCGATCGGGCCGAGCGGGCAGTGCGGCGCCAGTGCCACGTCGTAGGCTTCGGCCATCGTCGCGATCTTGCGGCATTCGGTAATGCCACCGGCATGGCTGAGATCGGGCTGGATGATGTCGACATAGCCGTCGGCCAGCACCGACTTGAAGTCCCAGCGCGAATAGAGCCGTTCGCCCAGCGCGATGGGCGTCGAGCAATGGTTGGCGATCTCCTTCAGCGTCTCGCGGTTCTCCGAGAGCACGGGTTCTTCGATGAACATCAGCTTGAAGGGTTCGAGTTCGCGCGCCAGCACCTTGGCCATCGGCTTGTGCACGCGGCCATGGAAGTCGACGCCGATGCCGATGTCGGGACCCACCGCCTCGCGGATCGCCGCGATGGTTTCGACTGCCCGCGTGACCTTCGCGTTGCTGTCGACGATCTGCATCTCTTCCGAGCCGTTGAGCTTGATCGCGGTGAAGCCGAGCGCGACAACCTCCTGGGCATGGCGCGCGACATCGGCGGGGCGGTCGCCGCCGATCCAGGAATAGACCTTGATGCGGTCGCGCACTTGTCCGCCGAGCAACGCATGGACCGGCTGGCCGAGCCATTTGCCCTTGATGTCCCACAGCGCCTGGTCGATGCCGGCCAGCGCGCTCATGTGAATGGCACCGCCGCGATAGAAGCCGCCGCGATAGAGCACCTGCCAGTGATCCTCGATCAGCATCGGGTCCTTGCCGACCAGGTAGTCGGAGAGCTCGTGAACGGCCGCCTCGACCGTCAGCGCGCGGCCCTCCACCACCGGCTCGCCCCAGCCGGTCACGCCCTCGTCCGTCTCGATCTTCAGGAACAGCCAGCGCGGCGGCACGACATAGGTGGTGAGCTTGGTGATCTTCATCGGGATCTTCTTTCCTATGTCTCGGGCTCGCAGACGGCCGGCCCTGCATCGTCGACGCGGTCTACCGATTCCGCCGTCCGGGTTCACAGGCAGCCGGTGACGCCGCCATCCACGTAGAGGATATGGCCCGTTACGAAGCTCGCGGCGTCCGAGGCCAGGAAGATCGCGGCGCCCGCCAGTTCGTCGACCTCGCCCCAGCGCTTGAGCGGCGTGCGGCCGACCAGCCAATCGGAAAAGCCGGAGTCGGCGACCAGCGCCCGATTGAGTTCTGTCTTGAAATAGCCGGGCGCCAGTCCGTTGACCCGGATGCCGTAGGGTCCCCAGTCGAGCGCCATGCCCTTGGTCAGCATCTTCAGGCCACCCTTCGAGGCGGCATAGGGCGCGATCGAGGGACGGGCCAGTTCGCTCTGGACCGAGCAGACATTGATGATGGAGCCGCGGCGGCGTTCGATCATGCCCTTCGCGACCGCCTTGCCGACTCGGAACGCGCTGGTCAGATTGGTTTCGATGAGGCGCTGAAACGCGTCCTCGGGAAACTCGTGCAGCGGCGCGCGATGCTGGATGCCGGCATTGTTGACGAGGATGTCGATCGGCCCCTGCTCGTCGACGATCGTCGCGACGGCGGTTTCCACGGCTGCGCTGTCGGTGACGTCGAAGACCGCGCCCGTGGCCTCGAAGCCGAGGTTCGCCAGGGCGCGGCAGGCCCCGTCGATCCGCTCCGCCGTGCGTCCGTTGAGCACCACCCGCGCCCCTGCCGCGGCGAAGCCGCGCGCCAAGGCGAAGCCGATCCCGGCGCTCGATCCGGTAACGAGAACGTGGCAATCCCGCAATCCGAAGGCTTCGGACAAAAAATCGGAACGGTCGGACGAGACGTCGGTCATCAGCTCTTTCCCTCTCATCGACCCTTGATCGATAGCCCCAGCGCGGTCGTGCCTCGGGTCACGCGGCCGGCGCGGCACAAATGGACGGGGCGGCGCTCATGCGCTGGGCGGCTCCGGCTCTGGCTCCGCGTCGGCGGCACAGCGGAACCCCATGTGGCCCGTGCTGGAATCGGGCGTGTTCGACGTGCGCGCCGCCACCCGGTAGCGGTTGCAGTAGGAGGCGTGGCAAAGATAGGAGCCCCCCTTGGTCACCTTGGCGGGGCCGGCGCCCGGTCCCTTGGGATTGATGCGGGTCTCCGGCGATGCCGGTCGATGCCAGTCGGCGCTGAAAGTGTCGGCGCACCATTCCCAGACGTTTCCGGAGGTCTCGTAGAGGCCGTAGCCATTGGCCGGAAAGGCGCGAACCGGTGCGGTCGACAGATAGCCGTCCTCGCCGGTGTTCTCGTTGGGAAACCGTCCTTGCCAGATGTTGCAGCGGTGCCGCCCGCCGGGCTGCAACTCATCGCCCCAGGGATAGGTGGCCTGGTCGAGGCCGCCGCGAGCGGCCTTCTCCCACTCGGCCTCGGTGGGAAGCCGCTTGCCCGCCCAGGCCGCATAGGCGGCCGCATCGTTCCACGAGACGTGGACCACCGGATGATGGCGCCGCTCCTGCCAGCGCGAGCCCGGTCCGTCGGGGCATCGCCAGCTCGCCTGTCGCACCCCCAGCCACCAGGGGGCGCCAGGCACCCGCTGCTCGATCACATGGTCGCGGGCGCCGGGATGCAGGGCGGCATAGAAGACGAAGGACCAGCCGAAGAGCTCGGCCTCCGTTTCATAGCCCGTCTCGTCGCAAAAGGTCGCGAAGGCGGCGTTCGTTACCGCCGTTTCGTCGATGAGGTAGGCATCGAGCGCGACCTCCCGCACAGGCCCCTCGCCATCGCCGGCAAAGACGATCGGGTCGTCGCTTCCCATGCGAAACGGGCCGGCTGGGATGTGGACCATGCGTCCGCCGGTGCGCTTGCCGCCCGGCGCGATGGTTTGCGTACGAGCCGGTTCCGTTTCCGGTCGGCTCGGCGTGCAACAAGAACGGTTGGCGGTCATGGTTCTGGCTCTCGCAAAAAAACGGCCGACAAGCAATTGTCGACAACCGTCGGATGAAGCCGTCGGCGGATAAGGTCGATTGGAGTGCCGCTCCGCCGCGCGGAAAGAAAAGCCGCTCGCTGCGAGACCGCTAAGCCTGCGCAACGCGCTCCATCCGCGTCGGCTCCGAACGCATGATCGCCTGCACCATGCCGAGCAGAAGCTCCTGCTTGAGCGCCTGGTGTTCGGGTTCGGCCCAGAGATTGTGAAGCTCGCCGGAATCCGCGACGAGATCGAAGAGTTCGCCCCATTCGCCGCGCCGGTAGACGGTCAGCTTGTAGCGCTCTGTGATGTAGCTCATGACATGCGGCATGTCGGGATTGTGCCGGTTTTCGCACAGCGCGAAGTCGCGCACGCTGGCGACGTCGCCTCGCCAGCAGGGCATCTGCGAGACGCCCTGCATCGCACCGGGAACGGGCAAGCCGGCGGCATCGAGGATCGTCGGCGCGAAGTCGACGAGGCTCTGCAGCGCATCCGACACCTGGCCGGCCGGCACGACGCCCGGCCAGCGCACGATCATCGGCACGCGCAGCATGTCCTCGTAGTGGAACGGCCCCTTGGCGACGAGCCCGTGCTGGCCGAGGAAATGGCCGTGATCGGTGGTGAAAATCACCAGCGTATTATCGGCGATGCCGAGCCCGTCGAGCGTGTCGAGCAGCCGGCCGACCTCCTGGTCGATGAAGCTGATCATGCCGTAGTAGACGGCCTTGTCCTTCTTCAATTCCTCTTCCGGATAGAGATGGCTGTCGCAGCCATGTGCCTCGTAGGGCTTATGCCAGGTGCCGTAATCCGGATTTTTCTCCTGCGTCTTGGCGAAATGCGGTGGGTTGCGATCGTGCTCGCCGGGCACCACGTGGCCGACCTCCATGTCATCGGGATCGTACATGGAGGCCCAGGGCTCGCTCACCGTGTAGGGCGGATGCGGATCGTGGAAGCTCGTCCAGAGGAGGAACGGCTTTTCGCCCCGACCATGCGCGTCGAGATAGGCGAGCGACCGTTCGCCGGTCCAATGGGTGTAGTGCAGGTCTTCCGGCAGCCCCCACGCCCGGTCGGAGCGCGCCCAGTACTTGCCGGCCGGGCTGCGGCGCGGCGCGTGTTCGGCGGTATCGCCCGGCAAAGGCTGGAAATACTCGCGCCACTCCGAAAAGCCCTGCTCCTCCATCCATAACGCGTAGTGCTGGCCGACATGGCTCTCGTCGGCATGGTTGCGGGCGAGTTCCACATGCTCGAAGCCGTACCAGGTGCGATTGAAGCCGCGCCAGAAATCCAGGTCGCGCAGCGTCGGCTGGGCTTCGAGCGACGGCTCGTCCGGCCGCGATGCCAGCGGCTGGAAATGCGCCTTGCCGATCAGCGCCGTGTCGTATCCGGCCTCGATCAGGTGGCCTCCCAGCGTCGGCACGTCCTCGGGCAGCTTGACGCCGATCGTCCAGGCGCCGTGGTGCGAGGGATAGAGGCCGGTGATCATGCTGGCTCGTGACGGCGTGCACACAGGATTGCAGCAGTAGGCCCGGTCGAACCGCGTGCCTTCCCGGCACAGCCGGTCGAGATTGGGCGTCTTGAGCGCGGGGTCGCACGCGCCGATTGCGGTGTAATGTTGTTGGTCGGTGGTGATGAGTAGGATGTTCAGTGGCTTGGCCATCACGTTTAACTTCAGCGCGGAGCGGCGTTGCCCGAAACTCAAGCGCTACTCGCCCCTCCTTCTCGCAATTTCCTTAGCGACGTCCGACAATCCCGGCTCCGCTCCCTGAGGTCACCAGGAACCAGCGAACGCATTTGATCAAATTCGCGATGCATGAGAAGTATCAAATCTAGTAATAGCGATGCCTTTTCTTTATCGCAAAACCAGCGGTCCGGCGTCGGCCGGCGTCCGAGCCGAGGTGTGATTCGTACGAGGTCGGGTAACGGCAGGCCGAGGGCGAGCCGCTAAAGGCTTGGCCCGGCTGCATCTTCCCTATTCGGGAAAAAATCGTCGCAAAGCGAAAGGAAAGCCTGCAGGGGGAGGTAGTCCGCGGCGCTCTTACGAAACATCGCTCCGGTCGGTGAGATCCGCCGACCGAGGTCGATCGGCGCCAGCTTCAGTCCCATCTCGGTCAAGCCAGTTACGAAAGCATCGGGCAGCATGCACAGGTAGTCTCCCTCCTGGAGCAGTCGGATGATGAAGAGCAGCGACGTGGAGCGCACCCGAATGTTGGGCATGACACCAGTCCGTTCGAGAACCGCATGCAAGGTTTCCGTCTCGTAGATTTGGTCGGCCTCGAACGCGATCCACGGGTAGGCGAGCACGGCGGCATAATCGTCCGCTCGACAATCCTGAAGCGGGTGGCCGGCGCGCGTGACGATCTTGTCCCGGACCGTCGAGAACGGCCGAACGAGAACGCTCGAATGCCGCTGGGCATCTGCCGGCAATCCGCCGAGCACGATGTCGAACGTTCCGTCAAGCAAGGTGTCGAAGGCCGAATCCGCCGTCACATATCCGATTTCCAGCGACAGATTCGGAAACATCCGTTGCAACTGGGCTGCAAGGATCGGCATCACGACCGCAATCCATAACGGCCCGCAACTGATCCTCAGCACGCCGGCCATGGTTGCCGGTTCGCTCCGCAGTTCCTGTTCGGCCAGTTCCCAATCACGCCCGAGCCGCGAAATCATCCCCAATAGCCTGTTGCCGAACGGTGTGGGGCGTACGCCTCGCGCATGGCGCTCGACCAGACGCTGCCCGTAATAGCGTTCCAACTGGTGCAAAGATCGCGACAGGGCCGGCTGCGTGATGTGGAGCGACTCGGCCGCCTTCCGCAGACTGCCGGCTCCGGCGATGGCCTGAAATCGAAAGAGCAGGCCCGATTTATCCAACATAGTGATAAAAATCCCTTATCGCTGAGCGCAATGATAGTATTTGTCTCTTATTGCTTCAACTGCTAGCGCTGGTTTCCCGCGTTGCTGGAGGAGCGGCAGCGTGGGAGGAGTTTTGGGAGGAATAGGATGACTCTATCAGGGGTAACCCGCCGGCATTTCATCGCCGGCAGCGCCGCCGTCGGCGTGCTTGCCTTGAGCGGTGGCCGCCGGGCCTTGGCCGCCTCCGAGGTCGATTTCAAGATTCCGGAGCCGATCGGCGACCTGAAGGCCGACGGGCCGTTCCGATGGATCGACAGCGGCGATCAGAAGGGCGTGTTCTTCAAGGAGTTCTTTCCGGCCTACGAGGCTGCGCGGGGTGTCGAAACGGTCTATGACGGCCTGCCCTGGCAGGAGATTTCCACCGTGCTGCCGCTCGGCATTCGCAACGGGACGGCGCAGGATGCCTTCTGCCTGCCGTTGAACGTGTCGCCCGGCTATGCGGTCGCCCAGGGCTGGGTTCAGCCTTTCGACGATCTGATCCCCGATTTCGAAGCCTGGAAGGCGAATTTTCCGGCCGGTTCGTTCCTTGAGGGTCTTAACGTCTTCGACGGCAAGGCCTATGGATTGCCCTATACCTCCGGGCGGGTGTCGTCGGCCCATATCCTCTTCAACCGTAAGCTGATGGAGGCTGCCGGGCTGGATCCGCAGGCCACCTCGTTCACCTGGTCGGGCTTCCGCGACGCAGCCAAGAAGATCACGGAGGCCAGCAGCGGCTCCGCCTATGGCTTCATCATCGGCGGCGCGCAGATCAACCGCTGGCAGGACACGACGCGCGCCATCGCGCAGATGGCCGGCGCTTCCGGCGGCTCGCATGCGTTCTATTCGGACCTCAATTTCCGCACCGGCGAGCTGCTCTACGATACCGACGAATATGTCGGCGCGGTCGAGTTGCTGCTGGCGATGAATTCGGACGGCAGCGTGTTTCCCGGCTCCATGGGCATGACAGCGCCGCAAGCCCGCGCCTTCATGCCCCAGGGCGTCGCCGGCATGATCCTGCAGGGACCGTGGAACGTGCCGCAATGGGAGCGCGAGAATCCCGACTTCGACTTTGGCGTCGCCAAGCCGCCGCTGCCGGACGACAAGGATCCGCTGCCGATCATCGCCGAGGCGGTGCCGTCCGTCGCCAACATCATGTTCATTTATGCCAAGGCGAAGAACCCGATGATCGCCGCCGACGTGTTCCGCTATCTCGGCACCGAGGACGGGCAGATCGCCTGGGGCAGCCTGGATGGCCCGGCGGATCCTCCGATCATGCCCTCGGCCATCGAAAAGGCGAGCATGTCGGAGCGCTCGAAGGCCATCCTGACCATGGCCAACGAGATCATCCGCGTCGGCCCCAACCCGTTCGTGCGCAATCCCGCGCTGTCGGAGGTCACCAAGGTCTATCAGGAGCCGACGCCGAGCTTCGCGCAGACGGTGCAGGGTCTGTTCACCGGGCAGATCACCGACGTCAAGAAGAATATGCAGCTCCTGAAGTCGAACACCGACAAGGCGATCGACGCTGCGTTCAAGCTGGCGCAGGAGGCCGGGGCGGAAGTCAGCCGCGACGATCTCGTTTTCCCGAATTGGGAGCCGACCAAGGACTACACACAGGCCGATTACGACGCATTGTGAGGTCGTGCACGGCGCCGCCCCGCCGCTTTGCGGCATGGGCGACGCCACACCGCTTTGGCCGGGGCGCGGCCGATTTCGAACGCGCCCCTCATCGCAGCCGTGGCAGGCCGATCCGCCCCGCACGGCGCCCTCGTCGAGTTCTCGTTCGTCATGACCGTTGAAACCGCCGTCACACCGTGCCCGAGCCTGGGTTCCCGCATCTGGGAGCACCGCTTCGACTATCTGTTTCTGGTCCCCGGCCTGCTGATCTTCGGCATGCTGATCGGCTATCCGCTGGTCGCGTCGGAGTATTTCTCGCTCCTGCGCTGGTCGGGTTTCGATGCGGATCGCGTCTTCATCGGCCTGCAGAATTATCGCGAACTGTTGGCCGACAGCTTCTTCTGGTCGGCGTTCTGGCGTTCCTTCATCTTCATGGTCGGCACCGTGCCGGCGCAGATGGTGCTGTCGCTGATCGTGGCGATCATCCTCAACAACAAGCTGATGCGCCTGTCGTCGTTCTTCCGCACGGTGATCTTTCTGCCGGTGGTGACGCCGGTCGCCGTCATCGGCATCGTCATGACGATCATGCTGAGCCCGTTCAACGGGCCGGTGAACTCGTTCCTGATGCAGTTCGGTCTGGTGCCGCGGCCCCAGGATTTTCTGGGCGATCCCAACCGGGTCATGCCGACCCTGATGGTCATCTACGTGTGGAAATGGCTGGGGGTGACCATGGTCTACTGGCTGGCCGCGCTGCAGACCGTGCCCGACGAGCTCTACGAGGCCTCGCAGCTGGAAGGGGTCAAGAGTTGGCAGATGACGGTTTTCGTCGTGCTGCCGATGATCATGCCGTTTGCCATCGTCATCGCGCTGATCTCGGCGATCGGCGCCCTCAACGTCTTCCCGCTGATCCAGTCGATGACCCAGGGCGGCCCGTACTTCGCGTCCGAAGTCATGGAGGTCTACATCTTCCGCAACGCCTTCGCGAGCGTCGGCGGTTCCGTCCCGCGGCTCGGCTATGCCAGTGCGGCCGGGGTCTTCTTCGGGTTGTCGATCATGGTGCTGACCATCTTCCAGCTCTTCGCGGTGCGCTACATGCGCAGTAGCACGAGGGCGACACGATGAGCGTCCAGGCCCTCGATCGCGGCGGCAGCCTCCGCGACCGCCTCGCGCTGACGGCACCCCGCCGTGCCTGGCTGATCAGCATCCTCCTGGCAGCGCTCTGCTGCGTCTGGATCTATCCACTGGTCTGGATGGTCTGCGCCTCGCTCAAGAGCAATGCCGAGATCTTCGCCAACCAGGGTCTGATCCCGCAGAACCCCACCTTCGCGAACTATGTGAACGCCTGGAATCAGGCGCATGTTGGCAGCTACTTCTTCAACACGCTGTTCGTGACCGCCGGCTCGGTCATCCTGGTCACCATTTCCACGGCGATGATGGGCTACGTGCTCGGACGCCGCGCCTTTCCCGGCCGGCCGATCCTCTTCGGCCTGCTCGTCTTCACGCTGTTCGTGCCTCAGGGCTACACCATCATCCCGGTGTTCGAGCTGCTGTCCAAGCTCGGTCTGTCGCAGTCTCTCTGGGGGCTGGTGCTGGCTACCTGCGGCGGCTCCTACGTGATCTTCGTGCTCCTGTTCGCCGGTTATTTCAGCCAGATGCCGAACGAGCTGGAAGAAGCCGCCAAGATGGACGGCGTCGGCTTCGTGCAGACCTTTCTCTACATCATGTTGCCCCTGTCGCGACCGATCATCGTCACGGTGATCGTCATGCAGACGCTCTATGCCTGGAACGACTTCCTGCTGCCCTTGGTCGTCACCCTGGCCAATCCGGCGATCCGCACGCTGTCGGTGGGCGTCTACGCGTTCAAGGGCGAGAACTTCGTCGACTGGGGCGGCATGACCGCCGCATCCACCATCACCATCCTGCCCATCGTCCTCCTGTTCCTGGCCCTGCAGCGTTACTTCATCAACGGCCTGGCCGGCGCGGTGAAGGGATGAGGGCGATTCGCCGGGGCGACTGCGTGCCGCATGAGGGAGGCCTATGTCCGGACTGAGTTTGCACAACGTCAAGAAGCGCTTCGGCTCGGTGGAGGTGATCCACGGCGTCGACCTCTCCGTCGAGCCCGGTGAGTTCTGCGTCTTCGTCGGCCCGTCGGGCTGCGGCAAGTCCACGCTGCTGCGGATGATCGCCGGGCTGGAGCAGATCACCGAGGGCGAGATCACCATCGGCGGGCGGCGCGTCAACGAGGTCGATCCCTCGCGCCGCGGGGTCGCCATGGTGTTCCAGACCTATGCCCTCTATCCGCACATGACGGCCGAGCAGAACATGGGCTTCGGCCTGCGCATGAACGGTATGCCGAAGGCCGAGGTCGCGGCGCGCGTCGCCAAGGCGGCCGGCATCCTGCAGATCGGCGAGTTGCTGGCGCGCAAGCCGAAGCAGCTGTCCGGCGGGCAGCGCCAGCGCGTCGCCATCGGCCGGGCGATCGTGCGCGATCCGGACGTCTTCCTGTTCGACGAGCCGCTGTCCAACCTCGACGCGGAACTGCGCGTCGCCACGCGGGTGGAAATCGCCAAGCTGCACAGTCGGCTCGACGGCGCCACGATGATCTACGTCACCCACGATCAGGTCGAGGCGATGACGCTGGCCAGCAAGATCGTCGTGCTGCGCGCTGGGCGGGTCGAGCAGATCGGCTCGCCCATGGAACTCTACCATCGGCCGGCGAACCTCTTCGTCGCGGGCTTCATCGGCTCGCCGAAGATGAATTTCTTCCCCGTCGATGTCGAGCAGAACGGACGCCGGGCGTGGTGCCGCCTGCACAACGGGACCACCGTGGAGCTGGCGGTCGATGATGGCGTCCGCGCCGACACCGCCGCGACCCTCGGCGTGCGAGCAGACCAGTTGGCGCTGGGCGATGCCGGCACGGCTCCCATCACCGGCACGGTCAGCGTGGTAGAACGCCTCGGCGATGCCGAGTTCGTCTATGTGGCCGGCGCCGGCGACAAGGAGATCATCGCCCGCTTCGACGGCGACGTCGCGGTCAAGGTCGGCAGCCCGATCGCGCTCGACTTCAAGGGGCGCCTGCATTTCTTCGACGAGGCCGGCCTCGCCATCGAGGGCATCCGGTCCGCGACGGCGGTGCCGGCCGCCGTCGCGTCCTGAGTGAATGTCACAATCCGAGATCGTACGACGATGCGCCCCAACATTATCTTCATCATGTCCGACGACCACGCCGCGCGCGCCATCAGCGCATACGGGGCGGGGCTGAACCACACCCCCAATCTCGACCGCCTGGCCGCCGAGGGCATGCGTCACGACGCGACTTACGTGACCAACTCGATCTGCACGCCGAGCCGTGCCGCGATCCTCACCGGCACCTACAATCACGTGAACTGCGTCACCACGCTCAACACCCACATCGACAATCGTCTGCCCAACGTCGCCAAGCATCTGAGGCATGGCGGCTACCGCACCGCGATCTTCGGCAAGTGGCATCTGGGCGAGGGCCACGAGCACGAGCCGACCGGCTTCGACGAGTGGTGCGTGCTGCCGGGGCAGGGCGAGTATTTCGACCCGGTGATGATCGATCGAGACGGCGCCCGTCGACGCCCCGGCTACGCCACCGACGTCATCACCGACATGAGCCTCGATTTCCTCGATCGGATGGATGGCGACCAGCCGTTCTTCCTGATGTGCCACCACAAGGCGCCGCACCGGAGCTTCCTGCCGCATCCCAAGCATCGCGACATGTGGCGCGACGAGGATCTGCCGCTGCCCGAGACCTTCTACGACGACTACGCCAACCGTGCAGCCGCGGCCAAGGCCGCCAAGATGCGCATCCGCTCGGACATGACCTACGAGGACCTCGGCCTCGTCCAGCCCGAGGGCGGCTCAGAGGTGGGCGAGCTGATGTTTCGCCTGCACTGGGCGCGCAAGATTCCCGAGATCAAGACCGGCGAGACAATCTCGCTGATCTGTGCCGAGACGGGCGAAACCTTCACCTTCGACGATCCGAACAGGCTCGCGGAGTTCAAGTATCAGCGCTACATGAAGCGCTATCTGAGAACCATCCAGTCGATCGACGACAATGTCGGTCGCCTGCTGGACAAGCTCGACGAAAAGGGCCTCGCCGACAACACGCTGGTGATCTACACCTCCGACCAGGGCTTTTTCCTGGGCGAGCACGGCTGGTTCGACAAGCGCTTCATGTACGAGGAGTCGCTGCAGATGCCGTTCCTCGTGCGCTATCCGGCCGGCATCCAGCCGGGCTCGGTCGGTCGCGACATCGCCTGCAATGTCGACTTCGCGCCGACCTTCCTCGACTATGCCGGCCTGCCGGTGCCCTCCTACATGCAGGGGCGCTCGATGCGGGGCGTGCTGGAGGGGTGGCGCCCGGACGACTGGGAGGATCTCGCCTATCACCGCTACTGGATGCACAATGACGAGATCCACGAGGCCTGGGCGCATTACGGCGTGCGCGACGCCCGCTACAAGCTGATCTACTGGTACAACAAGGACCTCGACCAGCCCGGCGCCCGCCCCAATGACGCGCCGCCGGAATGGGAGCTGTTCGACTGCGCCGAGGATCCCTACGAGATGATGAACCTGGCGAACGATCCGGGCCATGCCGCGGTCTTCCGCGACATGCTGGCCAAGCTCGACGCCAAGATGGCCGAGATCGGCGACGTGCCCGAACACGACAGCGCCCAGGCGTTGGCCGATCTTGCCACTTGAGGTTTCAAAGACCGAGCCATCCCGGAGGCCGTTGGCCGCAGGGGAGGACCGTTCCCGGTTTGCGAAGAGCCGGGAGCGGATTTCCCGTTCGGAGCGGGACCGCGAACCTCAGAAGCGCTCGTTCACCATTTCCTCGCTTTTGGTCCACAAGGCCTTGGCGTGGTCGGGATCGAGTGCATAGGGTCGCACTCCGCCGGTGATGCCGATCTCGGGCCCGCCTTCGATCGGCTCCGCCACATGGCAATCTTCGCAGTATTGGCCGCCGACTTCCTCGGCGTCCGCGGCGACGCCCGCCCAGACCGAGGTCGCGGCCCCCTGAGGGATCGTTTTCCACTGAAACGCCGGCGCGCCTTCGGCTTGGGCGGCATTGATGCTGTCGATCAGTTCCTCGATGGCTTCCGGCGTCATATGGCGGCCGAGGTCGGTCTGGATGCCGCCGGGATGGACGGCGACGCCACGAATGCCGCGGTCCTTGTGGCGGCGGTCGAATTCGGCGGCAAACAGCGCGTTGGCGGTCTTCGAACGCCCATAGGCGACAAAGGGCTCGTACGGCGTATGCTCGAAATTGGGGTCGTCGAGATCGACGTCGGAAAACTGGTGTCCGGACGACGACAGCATGACGACGCGCGCGCCGGGCTTCAACAGGGATTCGATCCGGTTGACGAAGACGAAGTGCCCGAGATGATTGGTGCCGAACTGCGTTTCGAAGCCGTCCGCCGTGGTTCCCTGGGGACAGGCCATGACACCGGCGTTGGCGATCACCAGATCGAACGGCTTGCCGTCCTCGATCAGGCCATCGGCGCAGCCACGGACACTGGCCAGCGACGCGAGGTTCAACTCGATCAGTTCGATGGTGCCGGAGGTGCCCGCCTCGGCTTGGGCCTTGTCAACGGCCGCCCGTGCCTTGTCGAGATCGCGCGCCGCGCCGATCACCGTCGCGCCATGGGCCGCCAGCACGCGGGCGGTCTCCACGCCGAGGCCGGACGACACACCGGTGACGAGCGCGCGCTTGCCGCTCAGATCGACGCCGTCGAGAACTTCGTCGGTGGTCGACTCGAAGCCGAATTTCGAAGCCATGATAGCCCTCATAGTCTAAGGATGTCGGAGTTCGACACGGCGCATTTCTTTGCGATACCGGGCCGAATACGATACAAGCGGAGGCTTGCTCCGATTATATGCGGAGGTTTCCTCCGTTTATCAAGAGAGACCGAATGACAAAAACTGATCGCACAGGCAGGCATCTGCGCGCCGACGCTCTGCGCAATCGCGAGCGGCTGATGGAGGAGGCCAAGACGGCCTTCACGGAACAAGGGCCGGACGTCAGCCTGGAGGAGATCGCTCGCCGTGCCGAGGTCGGCATCGGCACGCTCTATCGCCACTTTCCGAACCGGCAGGCGATCCTGGAAGCGGTCTATCGGCGCGAGATCGAGCAGCTTGGGGCGGCGGCGGACCGTCTTCTTCGAGAACTCCCGCCGGCTGAAGCCATGCGCCAGTGGCTGCGTCTGTCCATCGACTATATGGCGACCAAGAAGGTCATTGCGGCGGCGTTCACGGCGGCCGTCGGCAACCCGTCCGCGCTCTACGAGTTTTCGGGCAATCTGCTCGCCGAGAGCATCGAGACCCTGCTGGCTGCGGCCATCGCGGCGGGCGACGTGCGGCCGGACGTCAAGACGGCGGACATCATGGCGGTCATGATGGGGGTGGCGGCCACCACATCTGCCCCCGACTGGAGGGAGAGCGCCGTTCGGCTCACCGATATCCTGATCGCCGGACTGCAGTCGAAACCGTCGTAAAACCGCTCGCCGACCGGTCTCTCCCGGAGCGCATCGGCGTCGTCAAGCCGCTTCGCGTCCCCAGCACTCGATCTGCGTCAGCGCAGGAAAGGGCGAGGGATCGTCCGCCTTGATCAGCTTGCCGAGGCTCAGCCATTCCACGGTCTTCGGCGAAAAGGCGATCCGCTGTGCCTCGCCGGTCTTCGACAGGTCGGCACCCAGGTCGCTGCCGTCGGAAAAGCCGAGCGTCGCCCGTCTCCACCAGGCGTCATGCGGAAAATCGGCGCGAAGGTAGAGCACGACCTCGTCGATCGCCACCGGACGGCCGAAGCGCAGGGTCAGTTCGGCATCGGGGTCCTGGTTGATGCCCCAGCTCGTATAGGGCCAGGAGCCGTGATCGTCGTTGGCTTTCTGCCCGTCGATGGCGTTGCGCGCCGCAAAGCCGGCCTCGCCGCGCGTCTCGACATTGGCCTCGGCATGCGGAAACAGGCTCGTATTGTCGTGGTGGTCGTAGGGATTGAAGGCGAGGTTGCGTCGGGCCGCAATCTCCGCCGGCAGCGCCTTGCGCGCATGAAGCCGGTGCATCTCGCCGGCAAAGGCACGCGGCGAATGGGCGGCGCGCCTCCCGTCAAAGGGGATCGGCAGCTCGAACCGTTTGTCCTTGAGGAACAAGAGCGCGGGCTCCATGGCGTCGTCCATCTGAATGAGGACGAACTGGTTCGTCTCGCTGCTCTCGATCACCAGGCTGTCGCCGTCCTCATAGGTCGGACGATGCACGAGCCAGGTTTCGTCTTCGCCGCGGCGCTCCGACAGGATGCGCCCGGCGGCGCTGACGACGCTGAGGACGAGGGGCATGGTTCAACTCCCTGGGATCAAATGACGGTGAGCATGAGATGCGAGCCCATCGGCACGAGCACGCGGTAGAGGCGGTCCGGCCAGGCCCAGCGCAGGCGCACATCGGTGATCGGGATTTCCTCCAGACGCATGGTGCCGGCGCCGTCGAGGTGGATCGTGCCGAGATCGCCGACCCGAATGAGACCGTCTGAAATTTCGGGATGCTCGACGAACATCAGGCTGAGCTCGGCCGGCCTTTCGCCCTCGTATCGATCCTCGACGACAACGGCCTCCCCTTTGACCAGCCGCACCTCGCGCCGATAGCAGGCGACGTCGGCCTCCGGCGGATAGGCGCCGGCAATCTCCATCGCGATCCGGCTGTCGCCGGGGCCGAAAGAGACCTCGACATCACGCGCGGCAAACGCGGCGCCGGCTTCCTGCATGACGCCGCCGAAGGTCGGCAGATTGTGATAGGCCGATTGCATCGTCCAGATTTCGTAACGTCGTGGCGAGAAGGTCTTGGCCGTATAGCTTTCGACGCCGACGTCGATCAGCAATGGCTTGCCGTTTTTGTAGAGCGTCAGGCTGCCCGTGTCGTTGTGATTGTGGCTGTCGCCGTTGTCGCCGGCCTTGACCGCGAGATCGAAGACGGCGTCGCGGGCGACGAAGACGCCGTTGCTCGGATAGTAGATTTCGCGCTTGTCCTCCTGCCCGGCGGGATAGGCCACGATCTCCCGGGCGGTGAACGCCGCCTGCAATCGGTAGAACAGGTTGAGTTCGTCGGGCAGGTCGTGGTTTTCGTCTCGTTGCCAGTCGGCGGCGGCGAACGAGGCGAGCGCCGCGCTGTCCACGCGCTGGCCGAACAGAAACTCGCGCACGCCCGCGCGTTCGACGACGGCCGAGCAGTCGGCGAAGTTGAAATAGTGTCGGTCCGCGACGTGCATGTGGAGGATGTATTCGGCGATGTTGCGGATCTTCGGCTCGCCGAAGAGCGGCGCGAAGGTCCCGTCGGTCACGGCGTTCAGCACCTCCATGGCGTTGAACAGGCAGAGGCCGGCATGGCGATAGTAGAGCACGCCTTCCTCGCAGCAGCCGTCCTCGCCATAGTCCTTGAGGAAGGCGTCCATGCCATGGGCCGCCTTCTCGACGACGCGCCGCTTGGTCTCCTGGCTTTGGCCCGTGGTGAAGGCGGCGAGGAGCACGTTCTGGGTGCACCAGACCGTCCAGTTGCACATCGGCTCGTCGCCATTGCCCATCCACCAGAAATGGCGGTCGAGATAGGGCGTGACGATCCGAGTCTGGATCTCCCGGCGGATGCGCTCGCCGATCAGCGGGCTGATCGCGTCGAGCTCGGCGCCGAGGAGGTGGCGCACCATGGCCAGCTGAGCGCCGGTCTCGGCGGCGAAAAGATCGATCACCGGCGCCGCAGTGTCGGGCAGGATGATCTGCGGGGTGTCGCGGACATAGCTGTTGTGGGCCGGGAGCTGCCAACCGCTTTCCTCGCATAGCGCGAAGATGCCATCAATGACGGCGTCGATGAAGCGCCCCTCCGCCTCCACGCATTCGGCCATGACCAAGGCGTTCAGCATTCGGCGCCGCGCCATATAGAGCTCTTCGCAGCCGACCCGGTTGCCGGTCCGGCAGAAGGCCATGTAGTCGGTTGCCGGAATCGACGGATAGGGCTGACCGAGCAGGCTTTCGCCGCGAGCCACGAGCGACGCGGCAATAGTGCTTGGCAACGCCGTCCATGCCGCCCGGTCGCGCGCCGGCGCGCGAGGCGCGAACTCGGCAAGTTGGGCGGGGAGACGGTCAAGCAGTTCCACGAACATGAAGGGGTCCTCGGAAGCCGGGGCTCCGCGCGGCTGGTCCGGCGGAGCGCCTGTCGGCGGGTCAGGCCTTGGAGTAAGGTGCCACGGTGAAGCGCAGTGACAGCGGCTCGGACGAGGGTATCCGATACTGCTCGTGCACCGGCGCGCCCCAGCTGTCGTCGCCGCCGACACCCATCTGCTTGGCGATGATGCTGACCACTGTCCGGCTCACCGGCGGCAGATCTTCGGGCCGCATCGCGCTTTGCAGTTCGAAGGCGTCGTAGGGCAGCACACCCAGCTCGAACGGCGCGCCTTCTGTTGCGAAATGCAGGCCGCGCCCCTGTGCAGACACGATGTCGGCCCAGCGAACCCCCATGCGGTTGCCGCACTCCTGCGGCACCAGATAGGGAGACAGGTTGCCCGCCACCGTCGTCTCGAAGATACCGAGCCGCGCGCCCCGGCAGCGATCGACATAGCTTTCGTCCGGCCCCAAGCCATAGAAGCGGAAGTGGTCGAACGAGGGCGCCAGGCTGAACTGCAGGCCGAACAGCGGCAGATCGGGCAGACCGTCGCCGCCGGGATAATTCGCCTCGACATGGATCAGTCCGTCGCGCCCCGTACGGTAGGTCACCGTCGGCTCGATCGGCAGGCCGGGCAGGGCGAAGCGGTAGGATGCGGTCGGCTCGCCGGCCGCCTCGCTGAAACGGCACTCGACGACGCGCTGATAGAGCGTCGCCGTGTGCCACGGTGCCAACCGAAAGCCGTGATGATTGCCGCGGTCGTTGTCGGTGACGGCGCGCCAGAAGATCAGGCGTGGCGGGCGCGGGAGCAGTTCCTCGTCGCCGAGCTTGATCGACGTCAGGCCGCCCTGGACGCGCGAGAACAGGGCCGCGTAGCCGGACGTGGAGACGCCGAGATTGAGGTCGCCGCGCGCGACCGTCAAAGCTTCTGCCGCCTCTGTCTCGGCCTTGCCCTCGATCTGCCAGACGTGTTCGCCGAAGGCGACTTCGTGGCCGCGTTCAGCCCAGGACGTGTCCGCCTTGAGGTGCAGCGAGCACTGCACGGCATATTCGCCGGGCGCGTCGACCGCCGGCAGATCGAGGGGGAGGCGAGCCTCGCACCCCGGCGCCACCGAAACGTCCATCTCGGCGGTGTGGACGATTTCACCGTCCTTCAGCAGCTGGGTGCGCAGGAACCAGGCGTCGGTGGAGACGAACAGATTCTTGTTGCGGAGAGTGACGCCGCTCGGATCGGGCTTCAGCTCGACCGTCTGATAAAGCGCCTTGACCTCCTGCGCCTTGGCGGTGGGTTCGCGGCGCGCGGTGACGATGCCATTGCCGCAGAACTCGTAATCCGAAGGCCGCTCGCCGAATTCGCCGCCATAGGCCAGCCGCTCGCTGCCGTCCGGCGCCGTCACCGCCATCGCCTGGTCGATATAGTCCCAGATGAAGCCGCCCTGATACAGCTCGTACTTGTCCGCGAGATCGGTGTAGAGGTGCATGCCGCCGCAGGAATTGCCCATGGCATGCATGTATTCGCACAGGATGAACGGCTTCTTCGGATCGCTCCGCAGGTAGACCTCGACGTCCTGCGGCTTGGTGTACATGTGGCTTTCGATGTCGCTGGTGTCGTCGAAACGACGGTCGCGGGTCACTCCTTCGTAGTGCACGACACGCGAAGGATCGCGCTGGCGGAAGAACTCCGACATCTCGAAGATGTTCTTGCCGCCATAGCTCTCGTTGCCGCACGACCAGATCAGGATCGAGACATGGTTCTTGTCGCGCTCGAGCATGGAGCGGGCACGGTCGATGACGGCCTCGCGCCATTCCGGCCGACCGTCCGGCACCACCCATTCGGGCAGGGTCTCGCCGTTCTTCTGCCAGGAGCCGTGGGATTCCAGGTTGGCCTCGTCGACCAGGTAGACGCCGTACTCGTCGCAGAGCCGGTACCACTCGCTCTGGTTCGGGTAGTGGCTGGTGCGCACCGCGTTGATGTTGTTCTGCTTGATGAAGCGGATGTCCCACAGCATGTCCTCGCGGGTGACCGCGCGGCCGCGCCGGGCGTTGAACTCGTGCCGGTTGACGCCGTTGAAGACGATGCGCTTGCCGTTCAGGCGCATCACCTTGTCCCTGATCTCGAAACGGCGGAAGCCGACCTTTTGCGGCACCGCCTCGATCACCGCGCCGGAGCCGTCGGCGAGAACCAGCATCAGCTCGTAGAGATGCGGTGCTTCGGCGCTCCACAGCGCCGGCTTCAGGACCGGCAGGGCGAGATCCATCTCGCCGGCGGCCGGAACCGGAGGCTCGGTGAGCACCGTCTGCCCTGTCGGGTCCCGCAGCTCGATCGCCAGCGTCGCGCCGTCGTCCGGCACGGCAAGTTTCAGACGGAGGCGGAGAGCCGCTTCGGTGAAATCGTCGGACAAATCCGTCGTCACGAAGAGATCGTCGATATGGGCGCGGGGCAGGGTCTCCAGCACCACATCGCGGAAGATGCCGGTCAGGCGCCAGAAGTCCTGGTCCTCGATCCAACTCGCCGACGATCGCTGATAGACCTCGACCGCGAGCCGGTTTTCGCCTTCCACCAACAGCTCGGTGACGTCGAAACGGGACGGGGTGAAGCTGTCCTCGCCATAGCCGACGAAGGTTCCGTTGAGCCAGACATAGAACGCCGTCTCGGCGCCTTCGAAGGTGAGCACGACGCGCTCGCCTTTCGCCACGGAGCCGTGCTCGAACGCAGTGACGTAGGAACCCACCGCGTTGGCCTGCGGCACCTCGGGCGGGCGTAAGTCTTCGATCCCGTCCCAGGGGTATTGTGTGTTGACGTACTGGTTTCGGCCGAAGCCCTGGGTTTGAATATAGCCGGGAACGTCGATTGCCGCCCAATCCGAGGTGTCGAATCCGGCCTTGAAGAAATCGGCCGGCCGCGCCTCGGGGCGGTCGGCATGGTGGAACGCCCAGCGTCCGCTCAGGCTGCGGCGCCACGGGCTGGTGCTGCCGGCGCGCGCGGCCTCGACGCTGGGATAGGCGGTATGGTCCGAGACGGCGTCGAGCCGGCCGACGGCGAAGATCGTCGGATCGCTGAGCCAGGACAGCGCGGGGGCGGCGGACATCGGCATGGCCTCATGAAACGAAGGGGTTGCAGGCGGTGCAACCGGGCTGGATGGGGCTTCCGGTCGTGCGACGAATTCGCTCAACCGTCTAATGAAGTGCGGCAATGCGCCAACGCAATGGCGGCAATTTTGCGGGCTCTCCTTCCGGCTGGCCGGGAGGAGACGGCTATCACATAAGTCCGATCTTTCACGGCCGCAGGTATGACAAATTGACCGACCTGGCTGCTAATTCGAACGGCAGCGGTTGCCTTGGCCCGACAAATGAGACTATCTTTGTGCGACACTAGAGGACTAGAATCCCAGTGTCGAGACGTGGAGGCCCGCGAATGGCGATGGTGCAAAGCAAGCCGGTCCTGGCGGTGGAACAGGCCCGGCAAATTAAGCCGAGGACGGCTGCCCAGCGCAGGCGTCGCAACAATCTGGTCGCCTATTCCTTCATCGCCCCGAATTTCATCGGGTTTGCCGTCTTCACCCTCGGCCCGATCATCTTCGCCTTCATTCTGGCCTTCCTGCACTGGGACGGCTCGAATCCGATCCAGTTCGCCGGGCTCGACAACTTCTGGCGCCTGTTTCGCGATTCCGCCTTCATCGCCGCCTTCTGGAACACGATCGTCTACACCGTGGCGACGGTGCCGCTGACGCTGGTCTGCGCGCTCGGCCTGGCGGTGGTGCTGAACCAGAAGGTGTTCGGCCGGAATTTCTTCCGAACGGTGATGTTCTTTCCCTACGTCGCGTCGCTGGTGGCGGTCGCGGTCGTCTGGAACATGATCTTCAACCCCTCCATGGGGCCGTTCAACATGCTCCTCTATACGCTGGGTCTCGATCCGGCGAACATGCCGGGCTGGGCGGCCGACAAGCACTGGGCCATGGTGACGGTCATCCTGTTCTCCGTCTGGAAGAACATGGGCTATTACATGGTCATCTATCTGGCCGGTCTGCAGGGCATCAATCCGGACCTCTACGAGGCGGCCGGCCTCGATGGCGCCAACGCCTGGCAGAAGTTCCGCTATGTGACGATCCCGCAGCTCAGCGCCACGACCTTCTTCGTGTCGATCATGCTGACCATCCAGTGCTTCAAGGTGTTCGACCAGATCTACATGATCACCCAGGGCGGTCCCGGCACGTCGACTCTGGTTCTCGTCTATCACATCTACAACGAAGCCTTCATCTCCTGGGATCTCGGCTATGCCAGCATGGTGGCGGTGGTTCTCTTCCTCCTGGTGCTCGGCGTCACCATCGTGCAGTTCCGTCTGGATCGGAATGCCGATGCCTAGGGGAACCCCGTCGAGAACGGATGCGGCTTCACGGAGGGCAGGATGAAAATCGCCGGACGCAAGGTCAAACTCAGCCGCATCCTGCTCTATGCGGTGCTGATCATCACCGCGATCACCATGCTGATCCCGTTCGTGTGGATGCTGTCGGCCTCGCTGAAGCTCAATAAGGACGTCTTTTCCTTCCCGATCGTGTGGATCCCGCCGCATCCGCGCTGGCAGAACTACGTCGACATCTGGACCAAGATCCCGCTGGCGCTGTTCATCTACAACACCGCCAAGCTGACGGTGATCGTCACCGTGCTGCAATTGCTGACGTCGAGCTTCGCAGCGTACGCGTTTTCCAAGCTGAACTTCAAGTACAAGGAAGCACTGTTCCTCGGCTACATCGCCACCATCGCCATGCCGTGGCAGGTCTACATGGTGCCGCAGTTCATCCTGATGCGCGACCTGGGGCTGAACAACACCCATCTGGCGCTGATCTGCCTGCAGGCCTTCACCGCCTTCGGCGTCTTCCTGATGCGCCAGTTCTACCAATCGATCCCGGACGAGCTGTGCGAAGCGGCGCGCATCGACGGCATGAGCGAGTACCAGATCTGGTGGAAGATCATGCTGCCGCTGTCGAAGCCGGCCCTGTCGACGCTGACGATCTTTACCTTCGTCAACACCTGGAACGACTTCCTCGGCCCGATGATCTACCTGACCAAGACCGAGCTGAAGACGATCCAGATCGGCCTCAGGATGTTCATCTCGCAATATTCCGCCGAATACGGGCTGATCATGGCCGCCTCCGTTGTCGTGCTGATCCCCGTCCTGATCGTGTTCCTGTCCCTGCAGCGCTTCTTCGTCGAGGGCATCGCCTCGGCCGGCCTCAAGGGTTGATGCAAAGAGATCCGATGCCGATCGACATGACCTTTCCGAACAAGCCGCAAATCTCCGACGCGGAGGTGCGGACCGCGCTCGACGGCGCGGTGGCGCAGGTGCGGCGCAATCTGCCGGACTTCACCTTCGTCCAGCAGAACCATTCGAGCGTGGACAATGTCTATCCCGCCACGTCCAACACCCAGTGGACCTGCGGGTTCTGGCCCGGCGAGATCTGGCTCGCCTTCGAGGCGAGCGGCGACCCGGTGTTCAAGCATGCCGCCCAGATCCAGGTGCAGAGCTTCCTCCACCGGATCGAGCGGAAGATCGACGTCGACCACCACGACATGGGCTTTCTCTATTCGCCGACCTGCGTGGCGGCCTGGAAGCTGGCTGGGGACGAGGATGGACGCCGCGCCGCGATCCTGGCCGCCGACCAGCTGATCGCCCGCTTCCATCCGGTTGGCGGCTTCATTCAGGCCTGGGGGGCGATGGGCGCGCCGGAGAACTATCGCTACATCATCGACTGCCTGCTCAACCTGCCGCTGCTCTACTGGGCGACGAAGGAGACGGGCGACGAGGCCTATCGCGACATCGCGCTGACCCACACGCGCACCTGCCTCGCCCATTCGATCCGGCCCGACGGCTCGACCTATCACACCTTCTTCATGGACCCCGAAACCGGCGGGCCCGTCCGCGGCGAGACCTGCCAGGGCTACAAGGACGACTCCTCCTGGGCCCGCGGCCAGGCGTGGGGCGTCTATGGCACGGCGCTCTCCTACCGCTATGAGCGCAGGCCCGAATATCTCGACGCCTTCCGCCGCGTGCTCGCCTACTATCTGTCGCGCCTGCCGGAGGATCTGGTGCCCTATTGGGACCTGATCTTCACCGACGGCAGCGACGAGCCGCGCGATTCCTCCAGCGCCTCGATCGCTGCCTGTGGCTTGCTGGAAATGGCGCAATATGTCGAGCCGGCAGAGGCCGAGGGCTATGTTGCGCTGGCCCGCCGGATGCTGAAGAGCCTCGCCGACCATTATGCCGTGACCGACTCCTCGGTTTCCAACGGCCTGGTTCTCCACGGCACCTATTCGAAGAAGTCCCCCTTCAACACCTGCACGCCGGAAGGCGTCGACGAGTGCGTGTCCTGGGGCGACTACTTCTACATGGAGGCGCTGACCCGGCTGTCGAAGAGCTGGGAGCCGTACTGGTAGCCGCCATGGACCCGAACGTCTTCTTCCATCAGGACAAGCGCTTCTTCATGGCCGGCGCCGAGGATCGCGACCGGATCGCGGCCTATGTGCGCGAGCACTGCGCCGAGGATCTGGAGAAGATCTTCGTCGTCGCCGACGACGTGGCGAACAAGAGCTTCCTGTTCAATCTGCGCTGGGACATGGAGCGCACCTACACGCCGGTGGTCTTCGACGGCGCCATCGACTGGCTGCACCAGCCGGGCGACGATCCGGAGTGGATCTTCGCCTTCAACCGGATGCGCTTCTGGATCTGCCTGGGCCAGGCCTATGCGGTGACGAAGGACGAAAAATACGCGCGCGCCTTCGCCGAGCAGCTCGTCTCCTGGATCGACACCGTCAAGCGCGACGATCCGCGCTGCGAAAAGGCCTGGCGCTCGATCGAGGCCGGCCTGCGCCTGGAATACTGGCTGAAGGCCATGGCCTATTTCGAGGGCAGCGCCGCGATCACGCCGGAGGTGATGGAAAAATTCATCGCCAGCGTCACCGAGCACGCCGAGTTCATCATGGGCGTGTGGAACAGCTACAATTTGATGAGCAATTGGGGCGTGCTCGCCAATCACGGCCTGTTCATCGCCGGCCTCATGCTGCCGACGAACCCGCGCACGCAGGAGTATGTCGCCACCGCGCTCGATCGGCTCGCCCAGGAAATTCGCATCCAGGTCTATGACGACGGCACGCATTGGGAACAGAGCCCGATGTACCACAACGAGGTCGCGCACGATTACCTCGACGTGGTGCTTCTGGCCAAGCGCAACGGCATCGCGCTGCCTGAGCCGATCGAGGAGAAGACCCGCGCCATGTGCCGCGTCGACGCGATCTGGGCCAAGCCCGACGGCCACGAGGTCGCCATGGGCGACAGCGACGACATCGACCTGCGCGACATCGTCACCCGCGGCGCCTATCTGTTCGCCGATCCGGAGATGAAGGCAGCCGGTTATGCGCGGCTCGATTTCGACAGCGTCTGGGACCTGGGATTCGATGCCGTGGGCGAATACGACGCCCTGGCGTTTCGCAGACCCGCCGAGACCGATTTCGCGCTTGGCGACAGCGGCAATTTCTACATCCGCAGCGGC
The DNA here is from genome assembly GCF_036541425.1 of Consotaella aegiceratis. Classification (NCBI taxonomy): domain Bacteria; kingdom Pseudomonadati; phylum Pseudomonadota; class Alphaproteobacteria; order Hyphomicrobiales; family Aurantimonadaceae; genus Consotaella; species Consotaella aegiceratis. Next base: position 13,262 of record NZ_JAZHFT010000005.1, on the reverse strand, counting down.
TGGGGCGAGGCCGATACGTTCCTCCACTTCCATTGCGGCACGCTCGGCGCCGGCCACGGCCATTCCGACCAACTCCATGTCGATCTCTTCGCCCATGGCGAGGACATCCTGATCGATCCGGGCCGCTACACCTATGTGGACAAGCCGGAGCGCTACGAGTTCAAGGATTCGGACGCCCACAACACGACCACGGTGGACGGTCGCAATTTCTATGTCTGCACCGATAGCTGGGGCTGTTCGAAGCTCGCCCGCGCGGTCAACCGCCGCTTCGTCTCGAAAGGCGGCTACGGCTATGCCGAAGGCGGACATCTCGGCTATGCCGATCTCGAAACGGGCTCCGTCTTCGTCAATCGCCGGGTGCTGGTGATCAAGCCGGACATCGTCGTCCTCTGCGACGAGTTCTATGCGCACGCCGCCCACACCTATCAGCAGTATTTCCACTTCAACAACGCCGGAGCCGTGACGGGCGAGGGGAGAGCCTTCCGCTACCGCTCGGACAGGAACGACGTGACGCTCGAGCTGGTCGGGGGCGAGCTGGCCGGCTCGGCATTGATCCCGGCGCGCATCTCGCGTCACTACAACCAGGCCGAGGACGCGGTCGCGCTGAAGACAGAGCTTCAGGGCACTGGCTTTGCCAGCGTCTTTACGGTGATCGGCCTCGACAAGGCAGGCTCGGCGGAGGAGCTTGTCGTTGAAAAGCACGCCGTCGCGTCGAACTTCAAGGACATCATCTTCGAGGATCGCCAGATCGAGGCGCTCGGGATCCGAAAGGGCGGGCGGCACTACACTTTGGTGGTCGCTCACGAGGAATATGCCAGCCCCACCGACACCTTCCGGGCCGACGGCTGCACGGGGTTCGGCGAGGTCGTGGTCTTCGACCGGGCGGCGGGCGAGACCTCCATCGGCACGGCGCTCGTTCGGTGACCGGTGCCATGACAGCCGCAAAGACACAGCCGGCGACGACGGCAGACACCAGGGTTCGAGTTCGGGATTGAGCGATGGCCAGCATCACGTTCAAAGACATTCGCAAGACCTACGGCGAGAACATCACCGTCGTGCACGATATCAATCTGGACATCGCCGACAAGGAGTTCATCATCCTCGTCGGGCCGTCCGGCTGCGGCAAATCGACGACGCTGCGCATGCTGGCGGGACTGGAGGAGATCACCGCCGGTGAGCTCTATATCGGCGACACGCTGGTCAACGACATCGAGTCGAAGGACCGCGACATCGCCATGGTCTTCCAGAACTATGCGCTCTACCCGCACATGACGGTGTTCAAGAACATGGCCTTCGGCCTGGAGCTCAGGAAGGCGCCGCGCGAGGAGGTCGAGCGCAAGGTACACGAGGCGGCGAGGATCCTCGACATCGAGCACCTTTTGAACCGCAAGCCCAAGGCGCTGTCGGGCGGCCAGCGCCAGCGTGTGGCGCTTGGGCGCGCCATGGTTCGCTCGCCCTCGGTGTTTCTGCTCGACGAGCCCCTGTCCAACCTCGACGCCAAGCTGCGCAACACCATGCGCTCCGAGATCACCAAGCTGCACAAACGGCTGGAGACCACCTTCATCTACGTCACCCACGACCAGGTCGAGGCGATGACCATGGCCGACCGTATCGTCGTGATGAAGGACGGCTACATCCAGCAGGTCGACACGCCGCAGGTGCTCTATGACCATCCCTGCAACATGTTCGTCGCCGGCTTCATCGGCTCGCCGCAGATGAACATGCTGCCGGTGACGATCGAGCGCCGGGGCGAGGCCTTCGTCGCCGTCTTCGGCGATCTGGAGCTGCCGCTGCCCGAACGGGCCACGGCCGAGATCATCGGCCCCTATGTCGGGCGCGAAGTGATCCTCGGCGTCCGGCCGGAAAACCTGCACGACGAGCAGTCGTCCTACATGCAGGCGCCAGGCACCAAGCCGTTCGACGCCTATGTCGATCTCGCCGAACCGATGGGCTCGGAGGTGCATCTCAACCTGTCCGTCAACGGCCTTCCAATGATCGCCAAGGTGCCGCCGCGCTGCAAGGCGAGGGACGGCGATACCGTGAGGCTCGGCCTCGACTGCGAGACGATCCATCTGTTCGACAAGGAGACCGAGCGCAACCTGTTCGCCTGAAACGGTCGGAGGGGGCGAGACGAAGATCGATGGTGTCGAGAGTCGGGATGGCAGGATTGGGATTTTGGGGACGACGCTTCAACCGGCCGGGGCCGGGCATTCCGAAGGGATTGCCGGCCAGGACCGGACTGGCGCTGTTCGCCGAGATCTTTGCCCGCGAGTGGTGGGAGGTGCTGAAGCTCAACCTTCTGTTCGTGCTGGCCTGCCTGCCGATCGCGACGATCCCGGCGGCCCATGCGGCCATGACGCGGTTGACGCTCACCATGGTGGAGGACAGGAACCACTATCTCTGGCGCGATTTCTGGAGCGCTTTCGTCAGGCATGGCTGGCGCGCCAGCGCGCTCGGATGGCCGCTCGTCGCGCTGCTGTGTCTGGCGGCCTACGCGGCCTACATCTATGCCCAGCTGGTGCCGCTCAACGGGGTGTTCGCGTTTCCCTGCGCGATCGCCGGTGTGGCCTTCTGCGCCCTGGCCGTTATCGGCTTTCACCTCTTCCCGCTGCTCGTCTTCAACGAGGATTTGCCGGTCGGCAGGCTGCTGCGCGTCGCGTCGATCGCGGCCTTCGCCAATTTCCCGCTCGGCCTGCTGGCGCTGCTGGTCACCGGGGTGACCTGGGTCGTCTATGTCCTGTTCTATCCGCTCAGCGTGCTGCTGCCGCTGGTCTTCAATTTCGCGTTCTCGTCGCTGGTCGCGACCTTCTGCGCCGTCGCGCCGCTCAAGCGCTATGGTCTCGAAGGAGGGATCGGATGATCGGGTTTCGGGAAACGGGTTCCGCTTCGGCGGGAGGAGGCTGGCCGTCCAGCCGTCATGTCCGCGACGGCGTCGGCACCGCGCCATCGCGATCCAAGGAATGATCAAGCCAGCGCCGATGGGGCGCGCAATTGGGAGACCGTGACAATGAAAAAGACGCATTCTCTGGCGGCGGTCGCCGCCGTGGCCTTGATGGCCGGATTGGGAGCGGGGCCGGCCGCCGCACAGGACGCCCCGGTCACCATCCACTGGGCCCTGTGGGACTGGGACGCCACCGCCTACTACCAGCCGCTGATCGAGGCCTATGAAGCTGAACATCCGAATGTGACGGTGGACCATGTCGACCTCGGCTCGACCGACTACAACATGATGCTGAGCACCCAGCTCACCGGCGGCGCTTCGGACCTCGACGTCATCACCGTCAAGGACACTCCGGGCTATGCCACGCTGGTCAACGCCGGACAGCTCCTCGATCTGTCGTCCTTCATCCAGGGCCAGAACATCGATACCGCCCAGTACAGCGGCATCGTCGAGCAGCTCCAGATCGATGGCAAGCCCTACGCCCTGCCGTTCCGCTCGGACTTCTGGATCGTCTACTACAATAAGGACCTGTTCGATAATGCCGGCGTCGACTATCCGACGAACGACATGACCTTCGACCAGTTCGCCGATCTCGCCCGCAAGCTGACCACCGGCTTCGGTCCGAACAAGATCTACGGCACGCTGTTCCACATCTGGCGCAGCCCGGTCCAGCTCTATGGCATCCTCGACGGCCAGCACACGATGGTCGACGGCGACTACGGGTTCCTCAAACCCTGGTACGAGAAGATCCTCGCCCTGCAGGAAGAGGGTGTCGTGCCGAGCTATGCTCAGCTCAAGACCTCGAGCACCCACTATTCGGCGCCCTTCTACAACAGCACGGTCGCCATGCTGCCCATGGGCTCCTGGTTCATCGGCACGCAGATCGCCAAGGTGAAGTCGGGTGAATCCAAGGCCACCAACTGGGGTATCGTCAAATATCCCCATCCCGAGGGCATCCCCGCCGGAACCACGCTGGCGACCCTGGCGACCCTGGGCGTCAACGCGGCATCTCAGCATCAGGAGGCCGCACTGGACTTCCTGAAGTTCGTGACGGGGCCGGAGGGCGCCAAGGTGATCGCACAGACGGGGACGCTGCCGGCGATCCGCGACGAGGCCGTGCTCGACACGATCACCTCGCTCGACGGCTTTCCGCAGGATAAGAACAGCCGCGAGGCGCTGCAGACCGAGCAGACCTATCTCGAAATGCCGATCCACCCGAAGAGCGCCGATATCGAAGTGGTTCTGAACCGCGCTCACGATTCCATCATGACCGACAACGAAACGGTCGACGAAGGGATCGAGGAGATGAACAAGGGCGTGGCGGAAATCCTGTCGCGCTGAGCTTTCGTTCGGCCGGGGTCCGCATGGGATCCCGGCCGATACACCGCCGCGAGGCGGAAAGGGTAGCCGGATCCATGGATGCCAACGTCGCCGCTCAAGCCTCGGTCCGCTCGGCCCGGCCGCGTGCCTCCGAGGAGATCGTCGTCACCCTGGCCGACAGGATCATCGGCGGCGACGTGGCGGCCGGCGAAACGCTGCCGAGCGAGGCCGACCTGTGCAGCGAGTTCGGCGTCAGCCGCACGACGGTCCGCGAGGCGCTGCACATGCTGACGGCACGCGGTCTCGTGCAGCCGCGTCGACGCGTCGGAACGGTTGTGCTCGACCGTAGCCGGTGGAATTTCCTCGACCCCACGGTGCTGACGCGTCTCAGCCGGTCGCAGGGCGGGGCGGCACTCTCCCGCGCGCTGATCGATGCGCGGCTCGCCGTCGAGCCGCCGATCGCGGAAGCCGCGGCCGGCAAGGCGACGGCGCGGGAAGTGGCCGAACTGGAAACCGCAGTCGATGCGATGGCCGAAGCCCTGCCGGACGACTTCGCGGCCTTCGGCGAAGCGCAAGTCCGATTCCATCTGTCCTTGGTGAGCGCGACCCACAACGCGTTTCTGGGCCATATGCTCAATTCGGTGCGGGCCGCGCTCGATGAGAGCGCGACGCGATCCGCCAGCCTCAGCCTGTCTCATAACCGGCTGATCGACGGCTACCGGCGCATTGCGGAAGCCGTGCGCATGCGCCAGCCCGAAACGGCGCGCGCCGCCATGCGCTCGCTTCTCGAAATTCTGCGCGAAGAAGAGGCGGCCGATCCCAAATCGCGGCGTTGGCCCGGCCGGATCACCGGCTTGGTCTCGCCTTTGGCGGCCGGCGGCACGACGGTCGACGTCGCCGCCCTGCGCCGCGACTTCCGCACGCTCTACGATGCGAGCCCCTGCATCGTGCGGGCTCCCGGCCGAGTGAACCTGATCGGCGAGCACACCGACTACAATGACGGGCTGGCGCTTCCCTTCGCCCTGGAACAGGGCGTGTGGGCTGCGGTGGCGCCGCGCAGCGACCGCCGCGTTGTCGTTCGCACCGACCTCGACGCGATGGCGGTCGAGTTCACCCTCGACGAACACGATCCGCAGCCGCGCCAGGACTGGACCGACTATGTGCGCGGGGTTGCGCTGACGCTGGAGCGCTCCGGTTACTGGCTGACCGGCGCCAATCTCATGCTGCGCGGCAACGTGCCCATGGGCGGCGGTCTCGGCTCGTCGGCGGCGCTGGAGGTTGCCGTCGGCTATGCGCTGCTTGCCAATTCGCAGATCGCCGTCGACCCGCTGCGTCTCGCCCAATGCTGCCAGCGGGCGGAGAACGATTTCGTCGGCATGCGTTGCGGCATCATGGACCAGTATGCCTCGTGCCTTGGGGTCGAAGGCCAGGCGCTGCTGCTCGACTGCCGCGATCTGAGCGCCGAGCCGGTGCCGATCCCGGACCATCTGCGCCTCGTTGTCTGCAACACCATGGTGCGCCACGAATTGCCACGCAGCGCCTACAACGAATTGCGCCGCGAATGCGAGCGCGGCGTCGTCCTCCTGTCGGCGGCCATTCCGGGCGTATCGAGCCTGCGGGACGTGCGGATGGAGGATCTCGAGCGCCATCGCACGATCATGCCGGAACAGACTTTTCGCCTGTGCCGGCATGTGGTGACGGAAAACGCCCGGGTGCGGGCCGCGGCCGACGCCCTGAAGCGGGGCGATTTTCTCCTCTGCGGCCGGCTGATGGTCGAATCGCACCGAAGCAGCCGCGACGATTTCGGCATCAGTTGCCCCGAGCTCGACACGATGGTCGATCTCGCGCTCAAGATCCCCGGCGTCTACGGGGCGCGACTGACGGGTGGTGGTTTCGGCGGCTGCACCGTCAATCTGGTCGAGGCGAGCACGCTCGCCACCTTCTTCGATACGATCAGCAGCGGCTATCATCAGGCGACCGGCATCCTGCCGACGCTCTTCCCCTGCGCGCCCGGCCCGGGCGTCGGGCTGGTGGAGGCTGGCGAGGGCCGGATCGCGGCGCCGGTGCCGGTGCCACGCTGACGGGGCGGATCGATCACGGTCCCGGCCAGCGCAAAAACGCCAGACATGGCCGTACGACGTACGGTTTCAACCGGTGACTGCGTGCCTATCTACGCTGCTTCGGCCTAAATGACCCGCCGAACCAGAAGGACGGATGAAGACCATGGACACGCTCTACGACATTGCCTTGACGCGGATCGACGGCACGCCAGCCAGCCTGGCCGACTATCGCGGCAAGGTGCTGCTTGTCGTCAACGTCGCCTCCAAGTGCGGGCTGACGCCGCAATACGAGGCGCTGGAAAAGCTCTACGAGGCCAGGAAGGGCGAAGGACTTGAGGTGCTCGGCTTTCCGGCCAACAACTTCAAGGGCCAGGAGCCGGGCAGCGAGGCCGAGATCAGCGAGTTCTGCACCTCCGTTTACGGCGTTCGCTTTCCGATGTTCTCCAAGATCTCGGTGGTCGGCGAGGACAAGCACCCGCTTTATCAGGCACTGACGGCGGCGCAGCCGGCGGCGACCGGAGAGGGGCCGTTCCGCGAGCGCCTGGAAAGCAAGGGCAACGCGATATCGAGCGCGCCGGAGGTCCTCTGGAACTTCGAAAAATTCCTGGTGAGTCGCCAGGGTGAGGTCGTGGCCCGCTTCGCGCCCGACGTCACCGCCGACGATCCCCGCGTGACCGCTGCCATCGACGCCGAACTGGCGAACGCCTGACGCCTTAGTCCTGCGCCATGGACCGCGTCGTCGCCGAGCGGTCCGCCAGCCACGACAGAGGCCTTCCGGCCGTTACCCGATGCGCTGCTGGCTCTGGGCGTCGAAGAACACCGTCTTGTCGAGGTTGAAGGCGAGCCGCATGGCGGCGCCGGGCTTGACCCGGGCGTCGGCGCGCAGCCGGGCCACCACCTCCTTGCCGCCCAGTTTGGTGACCGCGAACGTATCCGAGCCGGTCGGCTCCACCACTTCGATCAGGCAGTCGCCCTGGGCGACATGCTGGGCGTTGCGGTCGGCGCTGTCCGGATCGGTCAGCGCCTCGGGCCGGATGCCGAAGATGATATCCTTCCCGGCCGAAGCCGACAGGCGCCCGCTCACCCCGTTGAGCGGCATGCGCAAGGGCTCGCCCTCATGCCGGTCGAGCACCAGGACGGTGCCGTTGCCCCCGGCCTCGACCTTCGCCGGGATCAGGTTCATCGCCGGCGAGCCCATGAAGTCGGCCACGAAGAGATTGGCCGGATCGTTGTAGACCTCTTCGGGCGTGCCGAACTGCTGCAGAACGCCGTCCTTCAAGACGGCGATCTGGCTCGCCAGCGTCATCGCCTCGACCTGGTCGTGCGTGACGTAGACGATGGTGGTGCCCATCGAGGAGTGCAGGCGCTTGATCTCGGTGCGCATCTCGACGCGCAACTTGGCGTCGAGGTTGGACAGCGGCTCGTCGAACAGGAACACCTGCGGCTCGCGCACCAGCGCCCGGCCCATGGCGACGCGCTGGCGCTGGCCGCCCGACAGGTGGGACGGGCGGCGTTTCAGCAGATGGTCGATCTGCAGCATCCTGGCGACCTCGTCGACCTTCTGATCGCGCTCCGCCTTGGGGATGCCGCGCATTTCCATGCCGAAGGCAATGTTTCCCGCCACTGTCATGTTGGGATAGAGCGCGTAGGACTGGAACACCATGGCGATGTCGCGCTTGGCGGGCGCCAGGTCGTTGACCACGCGTCCGCCGATCCTGATTTCGCCGCCGGTGATCGGCTCCAGGCCGGCGATCGTGTTGAGCAGCGTGGACTTGCCGCAGCCTGACGGGCCGACCAGCACCAGGAAGTCGCCTTCTTCGACAGCCAGGTTGATGTCCTTCAGAACCTTGGTGGCACCGAACGCCTTGTCGAGATGGGAGATTTCGAGAAATGGCATGGGGCTCTATCCCTTGACCGCGCCGGCCATCAGGCCGCGGACGAAATATCGGCCGGAGACGATGTAGACGATGAGCGTCGGCAGCGCCGCGATAATCGCGCCTGCGAAGTGGACGTTGTATTCCTTCACGCCGGTCGACGACTGGACCAGGTTGTTGAGCGCCACCGTCATCGGCATGGAATCGAAGCCGGAGAACGAGGCGCCGAACAGGAAGTCGTTCCACACATTGGTGAATTGCCAGATGATGGTGACGACGATAATCGGCCCCGAACTCGGCAGGAGGATGCGGCTGAAGATCCGCCAGAACCCCGCCCCGTCGATCTGCGCCGACCGGATCAGTTCGGTCGGAAACGCCTCGTAATAGTTGCGGAAGAACAGGGTGGTGAAGCCCAGGCCATAGACCACGTGGACGAGCACCAGCCCGCTGATCGTCCCGGCAAGGCCGATCATGCCGAGGATGCGCGCCATCGGGATCAACACGATCTGGAACGGGATGAAGCACGAGAGCAGCATCAGCGAGAAGACGACGTTGGCGCCGGGAAAGCGCCATTTCGTCAGCACGTAGCCATTGATCGCGCCGAGGATCAGCGAGATCGCCACGGCCGGCACCACCATCAGGATCGAATTGATGAAATAGGGCGCGAGCCCCGTGGCCGAAACGCCGATTTGCGCCTCGTTCCAGGCGCTTTTCCAGGGCGCGAACGTCGTGTTCTGAGGCAGGGCGAGCATGTTGCCGCCGCGAATTTCGCTGAGCGGCTTCACCGAGTTCACCACCATGACGAACAGCGGCAGCAGATAGTAGACGGCGAAGAACAGGAGCAGCGCATAAAGCAGCGCCCGCCCCATGCGGTTCGGCCGCGCCGCGGTGGTGGCTGTGTCAGCGCTCATCGGAGCCCCCGATCTCGGCATAGACGTAGGGCACGATCACCGAGGCGATCATGATCAGCATGATCACCGCCGAGGCCGCGCCGACGCCCATGGAATTGCGCGCGAAGGTGTAGGAATACATGAAGGTCGCAGGCAACTCCGTCGCCCGTCCGGGCCCAGCGTTGGTCAGCGCGATGACCAGGTCGTAGGACTTGATCGCCAGATGCGCCAGCACCACGAAGGCCGACAGGAAGGCGGGCCGAAGCTGCGGGATGATGATCCGGCGATAGATCTGGACGCTCGATGCCCCGTCGATCTGGGCGGCGCGCAGGATCTCGGCATCGATGCCGCGCAGGCCCGCCAGGAACATTGCCATGACGAAGCCGGACGATTGCCAGACCGCGGCGATGACGACGCAGTAGATCGCCATGTCGGTGTCCTTGATCCAGTCGAAGCTGAACGACGCCCAGCCCCAGTGGTGGACCACCTGTTCCAGGCCGATGCCCGGATCGAGGAACCATTTCCAGGCGGTGCCGGTGACGATGAAGGACAGCGCCATCGGATAGAGATAGATCGGCCGCAGCACGCCTTCGCCGCGGATCTTCTGGTCGAGCAGAATCGCCAGAAACAGGCCGATCACCACGCAGATCACGATATAGAGGCCACCGAAGATCACCAGGTTCTTGACCGCGATCCACCAGTTCGGCAGGCCCCACAGCCGCTCGTAATTCGCCAGGCCGACCCACCCGTAGCGCGGCAGGATCGTCGAATTGGTGAACGACAGAAAAGCCGTGAACAGGATGAAGCCGTAGACGAAGAGCAGCACGGCCGCAAAGCTCGGCGCCAGCACGAGGCGGGGCAGCCAGCCCTGCAGTCGCGTCCTGACGTCGCGTGCGCGGCTCGGTCTGATGCTTGCTTCCGCGATGGTGGTCATTGTCTGGCCCGTCGGTTCGCTGGCGGTCGCTTGGCGGCGCTGGCCGGAATCCGGTCTCCGGCGGCACTGGCGGCCGGAGACCCGTTTGCGCTGAGTTCTTCAGCGGAGGCCGCTCACTGGGCGCCGGCCACCGCGTTGACGAGCTGCTCGACGGCTTCCTCGGAATCGTACTGGCCGTTGAACTGCGCCGTCACGACGTCGAAGAAGGCGTTCTTGACGCCCGCCGGCGCTGCGTACCCGTGGGCCAGCGAGCCCATCAGCGTGCCGTTGGTGCTGGCTTCCTTGACGTCCTTGATGCCCTTCTTGCCGCACGGACCGAATTCCTCGTCCGAGACGTCGGTGCGGGCCGGGACCGACCCCTTGACCGTATTGAAGGCCACCTGGAACGAGGGGTCTTCGATGGCCGAGGCCAGCTTGAACTGGGCGTCCTGGTTCCCCTCCTGCTCGAACATGGCGAACATGTCGGAGTTGAAGGTCACGTTGCCCTGCGTGCCGGGGAAGCGGAAGCAGACGAAGTCCTTGTCGGCCTCCTGGCCGGCGTTCTTGAATTCGCCCTTGGCCCAGTCGCCCATCACCTGCACGCCGGCCGAGCCGTCGATGACCATTGCGGTGGCGAGGTTCCAGTCGCGGCCCGAGAAATTCTCGTCGACATAGTCGTGAAGCTGCGTCATGCGGTCGAACACCGTCTTCATGGTATCTGATCCGAGCGCTTCCGAGTCGAGGTCGAGGATCGCCTTCTTGTAGAAGTCGGGACCCCCGGTGGACAGCACCACGTTCTCGAACACCGTGGTGTCCTGCCAGGCCTGGCCGCCATAGGCGAGCGGCGTGATGCCCTGCTCCTTGAACTTGTCGAGAAGGGCGATGAATTCGTCCCACGTCGTCGGCTCCTGGCCGCCGGCCTTGTCGAAGGCCGCCTTGTTCAGCCAGATCCAGTTGGTCGAGTGGATGTTGACCGGCGCAGCCACCCAGTGGTCGTCATATTTGGCGAAATCCTGGAGCGCGGCGGGAATAACGTCCCCCCAGCCCTCTTCCTCGGCCACCGGGTCCAGATTGGCGAGAACGTCCTGCTCGGCCCAGTCCGTTACGTCGAAGCCGAGAAGCTGCACCGCCGTGGGCGCATTGCCCGAGGTGACGCGGGCCCTCAACACGGTCATGGCTTCGGTTCCGGCGCCGCCGGCGACCGGCATGTCCTTCCACGTCACGCCTTCCGTCTCGAGATTTTCCTTGAGCACGTTGAGCGCGGCCGCCTCGCTGCCGGCCGTCCACCAGTGCAGCACTTCCACGCTCTCACCGTCGGAGCTCTGGGCATGGGCCGGCCCGAGGATAAGCGTAGCGACAGCGGCGCTCGCGGCGAGCGCCGTTCCAATGCGACGAAACATGAATTCCTCCCAGTTTTCGACGGCCCCTCCAGGCCATCGCTCACTATTACAACGATACAAATTTGGTTTCTGTCAACCCAGGATCGGTGGTTTCTTTCTGCGACCAATTCGGTGCCCACGCTGATGTTCTTGCCCTCAACGCTCATCAATCGATTCGAGCGCCAGACTCTGCTTGATTAATGCAACGTTTTCGAACAGGCTGACCCAACGAATGGGGGAGGACTGCCGTGGCTCAACGAAGCCGGCCGCCGGAAGGGCGGATAACGGGCAGGGAGGGATCGTCGGAAAGGCCGACGCTACGCACCATAGCCAATCTCGCGGGCTTGGCGGTGACGACGGTCTCGCGTGCCCTGCACGACGATCCGGGCATCGCGATGAAGACGCGCGTGCGCGTCAAGGAACTGGCGGCCGAGGTCGGCTATCTGCCGGACCGGGCGGCGCTTCATCTGCGCACCGGGCGGACCTATGTGGTCAGCGTCGTGCTCGATCCTCACGACGAGATCCTGAGTTTCGGCAATTCTTTGATCCGCGGCCTGACCTGGGCGCTGCGCGGCACGCCCTACCATCTGATCGTGACGCCGCATTTCCAGGGAGAGCCGCCGCTCGATCCGGTTCGTCATCTGATCCGCAACAAGATGGCCGACGGCATCATCTTCACCCACACCGAGCCGTTCGACGAGAGGATCCGGATCCTGACGGAGCATGGCGTGCCCTTCGTCAGCCACGGCCGCAGCGAGTTCTCGTTTCCGCATGCCTACGTCGATTTCGACAACAACGCCTTCGCGCTGGAGGCCGCGCGCCGGTTGATCGCCAAGGGGTGCCGTCATGTCGCGATGATCGCGCCGTCGCGTCAGTTCTCGTTCTGCCAGCACATGCGGCACGGCTTCATGACCGCCATCCGCGAGTCGGGGGTCGCCTACGAGATTCCCGACGACCTCGACCTCGACAGTCCGGTCGAAAAGATTCACGCCTATGCCTATGCGGCCTCCCGCCAGCCCGATCCCGTGGACGGCTTCGTCTGCGGCGGCGAAGTGTCCGGTCTCGCGGTGATGGCGGGCGTGACGGATGCGGGACGCGATGTCGGGACCGACGTCCATCTGGTCGTCAAACAAACGTCGGTTGTCTTCGACGAGGTCCGGCCGCGCGTCGACACGATCTACGAGGATCTGACCGAGGCCGGGCAGAAGCTCGGCGAGATTCTGCTGCAAACGATCGCTGCCCCCGAAAATCGCGACCTCCACTTCCTGCAGCCACCCAGCCTGACCTATCTCGACGTCGCCAACGGCGGCGCCGGCGGGCAGGGCGGACCGGAGATCTACCGGGCGTAGCGTTCGCGCTTGCCATGAGGGGAGGCGCGCCTCCCCTCATGCTCGTGATGCTTCCGGTCCCGCCATTGCCATACGCTTCGCTGCCGGCTTCAAATCCGCGGGTAGCGGCATGCAGATTTTTGTGCCGCTGCCGCCGGGCGAAAGAGAAAGATATTTCAGCCATCTCTTTCCCGCAGCAGGCGCGGGTCTCGGCAGGCAACCGCTCTCGCCATTACGATGGCCGACAACTTGAGAGCGGCGTCGCGTGCTTCCGCTGGATGACTCGATCGGCTGCGGATTTGCAGAGTCGCTCGGCCGACGATCGCGATCTTCGGCCGCTGGGCCGGCACGTCATGGGCCGCGCCGGACGCGACAGGAATTGAAGGGCTGCGTTTTGATTGATCGGGTTATGGATTTGGGGAGCGCTTCGGGTTCGACGACGCACCTTGATCGATTGGAGGCGGAGGCGATCCACATCATGCGGGAGGTTGCGGCGGAGTTCCGCAACCCGGTGATGCTGTATTCGATCGGCAAGGATTCGTCGGTGATGCTGCACT
>NZ_JAZHFT010000049.1:0-31892 GCF_036541425.1 Consotaella aegiceratis | reverse complement strand
CGACCGGCTTGCCGCGCAGTCCCATCAGCTGCTCCGACAACGGGCCCGCCGCGTTCAGACCAAGCTGCGACGGAAGCTCAACCGTCTCCGCCGATGCCTGCTTCTTTCTTGCCATCAGAACTCTTCCTGTGCGTCCCCACTCGCCCACGACCCGCTTGGTCCCGTCTCCGGCCATAAGGTGAGCAAAGTTGATTTTATGTATTGTTTACCTCGACAGAGTTGACAGCTCCTACCTCCTCTAGCGAAGGGCCGAAGCTCAAGGCACACTAGATGAACTGACTTAAGAACAAGTGTATGCGCCGATGGATGACTGAGTTTGTAAGCATGGATATGGTTACCGACAGATAACGCGACCGCCGGCCGGCATTCGCGCGCGCAGCTCCCGGCCGGTCAATCGCAGTCGTTGGGCCCACAAACCTGAGTTTCGGCACAAGAATTTGTCGGAAAAATCCGGCGTTCGATCTCGGTTGCCGCCGCGCTATAAGTAAAAACTTACACTAAATGCGTGTATTATTCAATTTATGCAATCTTAGATTGCTCAATCATCGGATTGATTATTGCTCGCACGAGCCCACCTGACAGCAATATTCTCTTAGCCGTTGATTTTCATCGATTTTCGTTAGGTAATTTTTTATTAGTCGGCGACTTATATTTTTAGACACTGTCTTCAAAAAGAATCCGAGAGCAGCCGCAGATCGCCGCCCCCACCAGCCCGCTTGAAGGAATGATCATACGCATGTAGCGGCGTTGGCCCGCGGCCTGCCGCAGCGGACGAAACTCGGCGAGCGACGAACTTGTCGGCAGATTGGATAGAAAGATCCACGCCATGCTTCGCAAATTCTCCCTTTCGACCAAGATTTCTGCTTTGGTGCTGGCGAGCCTGATCGGACTCTCCATCATCTTTACCCTGGCGGGCGACGTCATTCTCGCCAAGGAAGGGAGGAATCGCGCGTCCGAACGTCTGGAAACCAATCTCAACGTCGCCTGGCACGTGTTGGCTTCCTATGGCGACGGCTATTCGCTGCGCAACGGCAAGCTTTACGTCGGCGACACGCCGCTCAACGACTTCACCGAGCCGGTGGACCGGGTGAAGGAACTCGTTGGCGGCACGGCGACGATTTTCATGGGCGACACGCGCGTCGCCACCAACGTCATGAAGCCGGAGGGCGGGCGGGCCACCGGCACCGCTCTAGCGCGCGGTCCGGTCTATGACGCCGTTCTCGGCAGCGGAATGCCCTATCGCGGCGAGGCCGATATCCTCGGAACGCCCTATTTCACGGCCTACGACCCGATCAAGGATGCCGGCGGCAAGACCATCGGCATCCTCTATGCCGGTGTCAAACAAGCGGATTTCTTCAGCTCGATCCGGACCCTGCAGTATCAGTTGGCGGGGATCGCGCTGGTCGTGGTCATCGTGGCCGGCGGTCTCGCCTTATGGCTGTCGGGCAGAATGTTCCGGCCGCTGCGCGCCCTGTCCGATACCATCGCCCAGGTGGCACGGCGCAAGACCGATCTGACCGTTCCCGGCACGCAGCTGGGCGACGAGATCGGGCTCATGGCGCGCTCGGTCGAGGATCTGAGGCTGGCCGTCATCGAGCAGGATCGGCTGGAGGCCGAGGCGGCACGGCTGCGCGAGGCGCAGGCGGCCGAGAAAGCGCGCCAGGCCGCCGAAGAGCACGAGAAGGCCGAGCGCCTTGAAGCCTTTGTCGCTGACGTCAAGGGTGGCTTCGATCGCCTCTCGGGCGGCGACCTCACCGTGCGTCTGGAGCGTCCGGTGGCGCCTGAATACGAGGAGATTCGCAGCCAGTTCAACGGCACGGCCGAGAAGCTGGAGGACACCTTCGGCTCGGTGATCGGCTCGATCGGCTCGATCCGCTCGGGTCTGGACGAGATCAACACCGCGACGAACGACCTCGCCCAGCGCACCGAGCAGCAGGCGGCCGGCCTGGAAGAGACCACCGCGGCGCTGACGGAAGTGACGCGGGCGGTGAACGAGACGGCCGAAAGCGCCGGCCGTGCTCAGGCTTCGGCCCAGACCGCGCAGAAGAACGCCGAGAAGGGTGGCGCCATCGTCGGGCGCGCCGTCGAGGCCATGGCGGCGATCGAGAAATCGTCCGAGGAAATCGGCAAGATCATCGGCGTCATCGACGAGATCGCCTTCCAGACGAACCTCCTGGCGCTGAACGCCGGCGTCGAGGCGGCCCGCGCCGGCGAGGCGGGCAAGGGCTTCGCCGTCGTGGCGCAGGAAGTCCGCGCCCTGGCCCAGCGTTCGGCCGAAGCGGCCAAGGAGATCAAGGAGCTGATCTCGCAGTCCTCCGAGCATGTCGGGCAGGGCGTCGAGCTGGTGACGGCGTCGGGCAAGAGCCTGGAGGAGATCGTCGCGGAGGTCGCCGCGATGTCCTCGGAGGTCTCCGAGATCGCGCGGACGGCGCGCGAGCAGGCCGTCAGCCTGAAGGAAGTGTCGACCGCTGCCGACCAGATGGACAAGGTGACGCAGCAGAACGCGGCGATGGTCGAAGAGACGACGGCGGCGGCGCAGACGCTGGCGAACGAGACCGACCAGCTGGCGCAGCTGATCGCGCAGTTCCGCACGGCGACCTCGGCCGGTCATCAGGCGCAGGGCGCGCGCACCGCGCGCCGCCAGGCGGCGGCTCCGGCTGCCCGTCCGGCCAAGCCGGCGCGGCCCGCCGCCAAGCCCATGCCGCAGATGAAGGCGACCGGCACCGGCGGTGCCGCACGCAAGCCCGCCGCCGTCGAGGACGGCTGGGAAGAGTTCTGAGCCTCCTCCCCTTCTATTCCGAACCAGTCCGAAACGAAAAAGGCCGGCGTCACATTCGCCGGCCTTTTTCGTCCCATAGAAACGGGTCGAGCGGCGCGGAAGCAATGGACGGCCCACCGCATCGCGCCGGGAACGGCGGATACGCCGTCAGCATTTCAGAAGCGCCGCCCATACGTATCGAGAGTTCGGAAAGGCCCTTTCCCATGATAATGAACGCCATTGCCATTCAGCCGCTCATCGCGCTGATCGCCGGGATCCTGATCCTGATCGTACCGCGTCTGTTGAACTACGTCGTCGCCATCTACCTGATCGCCGTCGGCCTGATCGGGCTGTTCGGCGTCTAGCCGTCTCCGTTCGCGCACCAAGGCGTCCGATTACAGCGAAAAGGCCGGCGATCGTGTCCGGCCTTTTCCCGTCGGGATGGTCAGGCCGACTGTTTCTCCAGCCCGGCGAGCACCTTGTCCAGAGTCATCGGATAGGAGCGCACGCGAACGCCGCACGCATTGTAGATGGCGTTGGTGATGGCCGCCCCGGCGCCGCTGATCGCCAGTTCGCCGATGCCCTTGGCCGCCATCGGATTGGCCAACTGGTCGACGCGGTCGAGCAGCACGACCTCGAGCTGCGGCACGTCGGCATTCACCGGCACGTGGTATTCCGCCAGATCGTGATTGACCATCAGGCCGGTGCGCTTGTCCGCCACCAGTTCCTCGGTCAGCGCCGTACCGATGCCGAAGATCAGGCCGCCATAGCACTGCGACGTCGCGGTCTTGGGATTCAGGATGCGCCCGGCCTCGCACACCGAGAGCATTCGCTTCACCCGCGTCTCGCCGGTCACGGCGCTGACGGCGACCTCGCAGAAATGCGCGCCGTAGCAGGCCTGGTGATACTCCTCGTCGGTTCGGCCGGGCTCGATCGTGCCTTCCACCGTCAGAGTTTCGCCGGCCAGGAGATCGGCGAGGGCCACCTGCCGGTTTCCGGCGATCGCGGTCCCATCCTTCAACGTCAGTTGCTCGGGAGCAACGTCGAGCTTCGCCGCCAGCTGCCCGATCAAATCGAGGCAGGCGACATAGACCGACGACGTCGAGCTGGCCGCGCCGAACGAGCCGCCGGACCCCGAACTCTTCGGCAGCGAGGAGTCGCCGAGTTGGACGTCGATGCGGTCGACGGCCAGGCCCAGCAATTCGCCGGCCGTCTGGGCCAGGATCGTATAGGAGCCGGTCCCGATATCGGTCATGTCGGTCTTGATCGTTGCGCTGCCATCCGGACGAAGGCTGACCTCCGCCGAGGACGGCTGGAGCATGTTGGCGCGCGAGGCCGCCGCCATGCCATAGCCGATCAGCCATTCGCCGTCGCGACGGCTGCCGGGCGTCGCCGGCCGCTCGTCCCAGCCGAAGCGCTTGGCGCCCTCTTCCATGCAGTCGATCAGGTAGCGCGACGAAAACGGTCGGCCGTCCTGGGGATTGACCTCCGGCTCGTTGCGCTTGCGGAATTCGATCGGATCGAGCCCGAGCTTTTCCGCCATTTCGTCCATGGCGTTTTCCAGCGCCAGCATGCCGACGGCCTCGCCCGGCGCACGCATCGCCGATGGACGCAGGAGATCGAGCGGGGCGACATGATGGGTCACCTGGCGGTTGTCGCCCGCATAAAGGAAGACGGTGGACAGGCCTGCCGGCTCCGCCGACGGATCCTCTTCGAGGTTGCCGCACCAGGTGTCGTGCGCGATGGCGGTAAGGGTGCCGTCGGACCGCGCGCCCAGGCGCATGCGCTGAAGCGTATCGGTACGCCGGGAGGTCATCTGATAGACCTGCTGGCGGCTGAGGGCGACCTTGACGGGCCGGCCGAGCGTCTTGGCGGCCAGGGCCGCGTAGACGGATTCGACCCCGATGCCGAGCTTGCCGCCGAAGCCGCCGCCGATATAGGGCGTGATCAGCCGGACCTTCTCGGGATCGATGTCCAGCGCGGCGGCGAGTTGCTTAGTGTTGGACGCGACGAGCTGGTTGGAACAGTGGACAGTCAGGCGATCTCCCTGCCATTCGGCGATCGCCGCATGCGGCTCCATCGCCGAATGGCTCTGGCTCGGCGTGGCGTAGATCACGTCGAGCTGCACTTCGGCCGCAGCGAAGGCGGCCTCGAAGTCGCCCTTCGTCGCGCCGGAAGAGTCCTCGCCGTCAGGCATGATGTCGTTGCCCTGTCCGGCCTCGAGATCGTAGCGGCCCGGCTCGCTTTCGACGTCGAGCTTAACGAGCGTCGCGGCATGACGCGCCACCTCGAAGGTTTCAGCGACGACGAGCGCGACGGCCTGACCGGTATGCACGATCAGGCCATCGACGCGCGGCGGCTGATCGTCGCCCGGATCGGCCGAGGCGCGTACAGCCTTGTCGTCGATGACCACGTGAAGCACGCCGGGCGCGGCCAGCGCCGCCTTCGGATCGATCGAGATGAGACGGCCGGGGCCGAAGCCGGCGGCAACGATCGCGCCGTAGGCGACGGATCCGCCCTGCATGGCCTCGTAGGCATAAGGCGCCCGACCCGCGACCTTGAGCCGCCCCTCATAGCGGTCGACCGGCTGTCCGATCAGGCCCTGGGCGCTCTGGTCGAGACGCGAGCCGTCGATGGCGTCGTCCATCACGAGCTTGCTCATCGGGCGTCTCCTTTCGTTGCTTCGGCCAGGACGGCGGTCAAAGTCCGACGCGCCAGCGGGACCTTGAAGTCGTTCGCCCCCTGCCCCTTGGCCTCGGCCAGAAGGCGGTCGGCGGCCGCCTCGAAGAGCTGCGGCGAAGGCCGCTCGCCGACGAGCAGGTCCTCCACGGCCTTGTCGCGCCAAGGTTTCGGAGCGAGACCGCCGAAGGCCAGCCGCGCCTGCGCGATCCGACCCTGTTGCAGATCGACGACCGCGGCGACCGAAACCAGAGCGAAGGCATAGGACGCCCGGTCGCGCACCTTGCGGTAGACCTGGCGGCCGCCCAGAGGCGCCGGCAACAGCACCGCAACGATCATCTCGCCCGGCTGAAGCACGGTTTCGGTCTGCGGTGTGTCGTCAGGCAGGCGATGAAGCTCGCGGATCCTGAGCTGACGCGACGAGCCGTCCGGCAGCAGCGTCTCGATTTCCGCATCGAGCGCGGTCAGCGCCACCGCCATGTCGGAGGGATGGGTGGCGATACAGTGATCGCTGGCGCCGAGGACGGCGTGGATGCGGTTGAAGCCGCCGATGGCGCTGCAGCCCGAGCCGGGCTCGCGCTTGTTGCACGGCGCCTTGGGCTCGTAGAAATAGTAGCAGCGGGTGCGCTGGAGGAGGTTGCCGCCGGTCGTCGCCTTGTTGCGGATCTGGCCGCTGGCGCCGGCCAGGAGCGCTCGCGCCAGCACCGGATAGTCGTGGCGAACCGCCGCATGCGCGGCGAGGTCGCCGTTGGTCACCATCGCACCGATGCGCAGGCCGTCGCCGGCCGGCTCGATCCTGTTGAACGGCAGGCGCGAGATGTCGATCAGCGTCTCGGGCGTCTCGATCTCCAGCTTCATCAGGTCGAGGAGATTGGTTCCGCCCGCGATGAAGCGTCCGCCGGCGGCGGCCATCGACGATGCCTGCCGGGGATCGGTCGCCTTGGAATAGGAAAACTCTCTCACGCCGGCTCTCCCTTGCCCGCTTCGCGGATCGCAGCGACGATGTTGGGATAGGCCGAGCAACGGCAGAGATTGCCGCTCATCCGTTCCGAAATCTCCCGCTCGCTCAGTTCGACGGGACCTTCGAGGTCGTCCGATACATGGCTGGGCCACCCCTGCTCGATCTCCGAGAGCATGCCGACGGCCGAAACGATCTGTCCCGGCGTACAGTAGCCGCACTGGAACCCATCATGGGCGAGGAAGCTCGCCTGCATCGGATGCAATTTCTTCGGATCGCTCAGCCCCTCGATGGTGGTGATCTCGTCGCCCTCGTGCATCACCGCGAGCGTCAGGCAGGAATTGATCCTGCGGCCGTTCACCAGGACCGTGCAGGCGCCGCACTGGCCGTGGTCGCACCCCTTCTTGCTGCCCGTGAACGCCAAGTGCTCGCGAAGCGCGTCCAAAAGCGAGGTTCGCAGATCGATATCGAGCTCATGCTCGGCGCCGTTGATCGTCAGTCGCATGGGCGGGTGTCTCCTTCTCGTCGTCAGAGCAAACGCATCAGACGCTAGAAAGTTTATAAGGAGCCGGCGAATCCTCCGGCGATCGCGCGCGCCGGCTGCCGGCAGATCGTCAAAGTCGTCCGACCGCTTCCACAACGGCTGCGCGTGGCCTAGGTTTGGACCGTCGCATCCTCCAACGAGCGAATTGGTCATGACCCATCCTGCCCTCTCTCCGTCCCATATCGCCGTCATCACCGGCGGCGCCTCCGGCATCGGCCTCGCCGCCGCCAAGCGCTTCGCGGGCCTCGGCATGAAGGTCTGCATCGTCGACCGCGACGAGGAACGGCTGAAGACGGCGAGCGGCGAGCTCGCCGCGTTGACCACGGGCGGAGCCGACGAGGTTATGGCCGTCTCGGTCGACGTCGGCGACCGGCTGGCCGTCGAGGCTCTGGCCAAGAGCGTCAGCCAGCGCTGGGGCGCCCCGAACGTGCTGATGAACAATGCCGGCATCGGGCCGGGCAGCGGCATCTTCGGTCCGGAGGCCGCATGGATCGAGATCCTGCGCATCAATCTCGGCGGCATCGTCAACGGCTGCCAGGTGTTCGGGCCGGCGATGATCGAAAGCGGCAAGCCCGGACTGATCGTCAACACCGGCTCCAAGCAGGGCATCACCACACCGCCGGGCGACCCCGCCTACAACGTCTCCAAGGCCGGCGTGAAGGCGTTTACCGAGGCGTTGCAGCACGATCTGAGAAACCGCGACGGCTGCCAGGTCGAGGCGCGCCTGCTGATTCCCGGCTTCGTCTTCACCGGCCTGACGGCTCACGGGCGGACCCAGAAGCCCGAGGGCGCCTGGACCCCGGAGCAGACGGTGGATTTCATGATCGAGCGGCTGGGGGCTGGTGACTTCTATATCCTTTGCCCCGACGGCGAGGTGACGCGCGAGATGGACGAACGCCGCATGCTCTGGGCAATGGGCGACATCGTGGAGAACCGCCCGCCACTGTCGCGCTGGCACAAGGACTATGGCGAAGCCTCCAAGGCCTTCATCGGCGCGACCGACCGTCCGAAGATCGTCTGATCGGGTGTTCTAAGTCCAACATGGTCGGGAACCCTCAACCGTGATCGTCCAGGCCTGCATCAACGGCGCTCGTCCGTCCGAATTCCACCCCGCTCTGCCGTTGACGGCCGACGCGATGGCGCGCGACGCGGCAGCCTGTATCCAGGCCGGCGCCGGCGAAATTCACCTTCATCCGCGAGCAGACCACGGCGCAGAGAGCCTGCACGCCGTGGACAAAACTGTCGCGGCGCTACGCAAGGCATGCCCCGGCACTCTACTCGGCGTCTCGACGGGTGCTTGGATCGAAACCTCACCCGCAGAGACGCGGACGGCCATCGCGGCCTGGCGCGAGTTGCCGGACTATGCCTCGGTCAACCTGTCGGAACCCGACGCGCCGGCGGTCATGGATCTCCTGCGCGAGCGCGGCGTCGGCATCGAGGCGGGCCTTGCGTCGGTCGCCGATGCCGAGCGGCTCGTCGCCCTGCCCGAGCATCACCGCATCCTGCGCGTGCTGATCGAGATCGAGCAGCAGGATCCCGACGAGGCGATCACCGAAGCCGAAGGCATCGAGGCGGTGCTCGATCGCGCCGCGCTGCGCAAGCCGATCCTTCTGCACGGCTTCGATGCCACGGTGTGGGATTTCGTCCGGCGGGCCGGCAAGCGACGCTGGTCGACGCGGGTCGGATTGGAGGATGGGAAAACGCTGCCGGACGGCGCGTTCGCCGGCGGAAACGCCGCCCTGGTCGCAGCCGCATGCGATCTCATTCGATCCGTCTGAGGCCTCGCGCGGACTCCCTTCCGGATCGCCACCCCTTGACGATGCTTGCGAAAAGACCGAGACGAGCGCCGGTGCTGCTGTCGAGGCAGACGCCCTCCGACCGACTCGGCAGCCGACAGCGCCGTCGCTGCCGGACTTGGGGTCCAGGAGTTGGCCCCGCCGCACAATGGCCCGCGTCGCGTTCCACGAGGACAGGATGACTCCGCTTTTCGATCGTTATCTCGCCGTCGACTGGTCTGCCGCCAATGCGCCCACCCGAGGCCGGGATTCGATCTGGATCTGCCTGGCCGAACGGCAGGATCGCGACGTGACGGTGGTCGAGACCATCAATCCGCGCACTCGCGCCGAGGCGATGGAGACGGTGGCTGCTGTCTTCGAGGCGACGCTTGCTGAGAACAAGCGCGTCTTCGCCGGCTTCGACTTTCCGTTCGGCTATCCGGCCGGTGCGGCGGCAGCCATCGCCGGCGAGCCGAACTGGCGCGCGCTCTGGGCGCGGATCGCCTCGCTGATCCAGGACCGCGACGACAACGTCTCCAACCGCTTCGAGATCGGCGGCCGGCTCAATCGCGACGTCTTCGGCCCGGCACCGATGTTCTGGGGCAGGCCCGACCATCTGCGCATTCCCGGCCTCGACATGGCGCGGCCCGAGCCTCGCCCCGGCAGCCTGCCCGAATACCGGCTGGCGGAGCGGCGCGCCCGCCCGGCGCAGCCGGTGTGGAAGCTCGCTTTCGCCGGCAGCGTCGGCAGCCAGGCGCTGACCGGCATCCCGCGTCTTCACGCACTGATCGAGGACCCGCGCTTTGCCGGGACCCTCAAGGTCTGGCCGTTCGAAACCGGGTTCGACGCCGAACTCGATGCGCCGATCATCCTGGCCGAGATGTATCCCGCCCTGATCGAGGTCGAGCAGGGCGACAAATCCTCCAAGGACGAAGCCCAGGTCGAGGCGATGGCCGATACCTTCGCCCGGCTCGACGCGGCGGGACGCTTCGGCGCGCTGCTGGCGGCCCCGGACGATCTGACAGACGATGAAAAGGCCGTGGCGATCGCCGAGGAAGGCTGGATCGTCGGCATCGGCCGGGCGCTTTCGGAGGAGACGGCATCGTTGGCCGCGGCGGTGACGCTGCCGCCCAAGTTCACCTATCTGCGCGATCCGGCAGCGATTGCCGAGGAGAGCCTGCGCGTCGCCCGCGAGGAAGCCGATCTCTCGCGCCTGCCCGGCGAAGCGCACGACCTTGCCCTCCAGCTGGTCCAGGCCTGCGGCATGCCGGATATCCTGAACGACCTCCGATGCTCGCAGGATGCGATCGCAGCCGGCATGGCGGCGCTCCGGCGTGGCGCGCCGATCCTCTGCGACAGCGAAATGGTGGCTCACGGCATCGGCCGGACCGCGCTGCCGGTCGGCACCAAGGTGATCTGCCGGCTGAACCATCCCCAGGTGGCTTCACTCGCCGAGAGGCAAGGATCGAATCGCGCCGCGGCACAGGTCGATCTCTGGGACGATGTGCTCGACGGTGCGGTGGTGGCGATCGGCGAAGCCCCGACGGCGCTGTTCCGCTTGCTCGAGCGCCTGGACGGCGGGGCGCCGCGACCGGCTCTCGTCATCGGCTTCCCGTGCGGGCTGGTCGGCGCCGCCGACGCCAAGGCCGAACTCGGGGCCAATCAGCTCGGCGTGCCCTTCATCGCTCTTGCCGGCCGGCGCGGCGGCAGCGCGCTGGCGGCGGCAGCCGTCAACGCCCTGGCGCGCCCGTTAGCATCTTCGCCCTCGGCCTGAGGCCACGAGGGCCAGCGGACCTCCTGCGATCTCCCCTTCAGAAGGATTTCCCATGTCGGTGACCGGCCTTCCCTTCGATGACATCCGCGCGCTCGTGCGCGACTTGCCGGGACCGGACCGCCAAGCCGTCCACGACAAGCGGCATCGCGAGGCCGAACTGGCGAAGCCGTTCGGCTCGCTCGGGCGTCTGGAGGACCTTTCGGAATGGCTGGCCGCCTGGACCGGCCGGCAGCCGGCGGTGAACCGCCCGCTCGTCGTCGTCTTCGCCGGCAGCCACGGCGTGGCCGCCAACGGCATCTCGGCCGATGCGCCGGAAACCGCCGCGGAGCGCGCCGCCAACCTCGCGACCGGCGGCGCGGCCGTCAACCAGATCTGCGCCACCTTCGACCTGGGGCTGAAGGTCTTCGATCTCGCCCTCGAAGTGCCGACGGCCGACATCACCCGGGAGGCCGCGCTCGACGAGCGAACCTGCGTGGCGACCATGGCCTATGGCATGGAGGCGCTCGCGGGCGAACCCGACCTGCTGGCGCTCGGCGACATCGGAGCCGGCAACCGGACCGTGGCTGCGGCGATGCTCGCGGCCCTGTTCGGCGGCAGGGCCGAGACCTGGATCGGCTCGATGCCCGGCATCGACGAAAGCGTGCGGGTCCGCCAGGTCGAGGCCGTCGAGCGGGCGCTGGCTTGCCACGAGGGCCATCTCGCCGACCCGCTGGAGGTGCTGCGGCGGCTCGGCGGGCGGGAATTGGCGGCGATCGCCGGAGCGATCGTCGCGGCGCGCACCCAGCACGTGCCGGTGATCCTCGACGGATTGGTGACGACCGCGGCGGCGGCGGTGCTCTGGAAGATGAAGCCGGAGGCCCTCGATCATTGCCTGTTCGGCCACGTCTCGGCGGAACCCGGACACAGGCAGGCACTCGAGGCGATGGGCAAGGTGCCGCTCCTGGCGCTCGGCATGCATCTCGGCGAAGGCACGGGCGCCGCCCTCGCCGCCGGACTGGTCAAGGCCGCAGCCCGGAGCCACGCGGGCATGGCAACGGCGGACGGCGGGGCTCCTGCGGCGCGGCACTGACGGTGCCGGGGCCGGCGGCCTTCACGAACCGCCGCCCTCGCGGCCCGCTTCCGGATCGAAGGCGATGAGATAGGCCCACACGGCATAGCCCAGAAGGGCCAGGGTGATCGCGCCCCAGGTCACGTCACCGCCCCACCATTCCAGGGCGCACCAGAGAGCAACGACCGTCACCACGGCCACACGACGCCAGAGCGGGCGGAAGAACGGATGGTTTCGGTCGCTTCGCATTAGGATATCTCCCGCGTGAGCTGCCCCTGCCCTGTGCCTCGGATCACCCGTCCGCGCAAGTCCAGCTCGGCGAGAGCCCTCGTCAGGAGATCTGGCGGCGCGTCTTGACGGAGGCGATCATCGACGGGTCGAGCGCCGGTTGCGCCGCCGGGGCGGCCACCGGCTGAGGCCGCGGTCCACGCGTCGCCGCCTGCCACCAGTCCAGCCCCCAGGCCAGGACGAACAGGCCGACGATACCGCCGCCGAGCAGGACGGTGTCGCGCGCGAACTGCGGCTCGGTGCCGAAGATGATCACCTGGCCGACAAGCGACAGCATGGTGCCCACGGCGAAGATCGGTAGCGAGTGGCGCCCCAACATGGCGAAGGGATTTTCGCGCTGGATCGTTGCCAGCGGCGAGGTGCCGGCGGCATTGGCGAACACATAGGCGAGGGCCAGGACATGCAGCAGGCGCGGCATGGTCAGATAGGTCTTGTCGAAGCCGTGCAGGATGAACGGCACGCCATTGAGGGCCTGCCAACTCCAAATGCCGAAGTCGACGATGATCAAGCACACGACCAGATAGCCAGCAGCCGCGGTGAAGAGCCATGGCGCGAAGGGCACGGCGCGGCCCCGTTCGATCTTGGTCAGGCCGCAATAAAGCCCGATCGCGAACAGGAACTGCCAGGCAAGCGGATTGAAGAACCAGCCGCCCGCATAGGGATAGGCGGGAATGTCGATCCGCCATATGCCGACGACGGCCCAGGCAAGGCCGCTCACCGCGAGCAGCAGGTGGCGATTGATGCCTGCCAGCATCAGCATGAGCGGCACCAGCAACAACAGGACCGAGTACATCGGCAGGATGTTGACGTAGCCGAACTGATGGCTGAGCGCGGGAAGGCCGATGAGGGTTTCCAGCGGCTTGGTCAGCAGCGGGGCGAGCGCCATTCGCCGCATGAACTCGCCCTCGCCGAAGGTCAGGGCCGCCCAGGCGAACAGCCCCATCGCCATCAGCGTCAGCGTACAGTGAACCAGGTAGAGGACGCCGGCCCGTCGCCAGGCCTTCAGGCTGGCGATGAGGCGGGTGCCGGCATAGAACGGCCGACCGTAGGCATAGGCCGAGGCAAAGCCGGCCAGGAACACGAACAGTTCCGCGGCATCCGACAGACCGAAATTACGGCTTGTATAGCGCTCCCAGACATTGCCCGGGACATGGTTGATGAAGATCATCACCAGCGCCACGCCCCGGTAAAAATCAACCCGATGATCGCGCTGGCTTGGCTTCGAAATGGCGGTTGGCATTAAGCTTGACTGATCGCTCCCACCGTCCCTTCGGTGTCGAGGAGCGAAGTGTGGCCCTCTTCGCCGGCGCTGGCAAGACGCCGCCGCCAATTGCCTGCCGACTGGATGATCGCTTCGGGCGCCAATTCAAAGGGCGTGGCGAAGATTCCGAGAGCCCGCACCGCGTCGCCGGCCGGCGGGCTGCCGGTAACGCTGATCAGAAGCGGTGAGATCAGCAGCGGCACGGCGATCGGGCACACCCACAGGAACAGATCGGGCGCGTAGTAGTAGGTCGCATAGAGCAGCACGGCCCCGGCCGCCATCATCCACCAGCTGCTGCGGAACGCGGTGCCGAGCGGCAGGCTGCCGTCCTCGCGGTCGGTGGCCGGCCAGCCTGCGTCGGCGCCGATCAGGATCTCGGCCACCGCCTTCGACTGAAACATCATCATCACCGGCGCCAGAATGCTGGTCGTCAGAAGCTCGGCCGTGGCGCTGAGCAGCAGCGTCACGGTGCCGCCGAACCGCCGGCGCTTGGACGACAGGGCGTTGCCGAAAGCGATCAGGGTCTTGGGCAGGAGCAAGAGCACGCCGATGCCGACGAGCAGCAGCAGAGCCTTGCCGGTCTCCGGCCGCGGAAACACCGGGAACAGCGAGCCGGACGGGAAATAGTTCGGCTCCGGCGCCAGGATCGGGTCGAGCAGGCTGAAGACGATGAACAGGAGCCAGATCGGCGAGGCGGCATAAGCCATGATGCCCTGCATCAGGGCGATGCGGCTCCAGGTCTTCATCATCGGAGCGCCGATCAGACGGCCATGCTGGATGTTGCCTTGGCACCAGCGCCGGTCGCGTTTGGCATATTCGATGAGATTGGCCGGCGCCTCCTCAAAGGAGCCTTCGAGATCGGGGTCGACGCGCACCCTGTAGCCGCCACGCGCCAGCAGCGCGGCTTCGACGAAGTCGTGGCTCAGGATTTCACCGCCGAACGGCGCCCGGCCCGGCAGATTGGGCAGGCCACAACACGCCGCGAAGGCGCGCACGCGAATGATCGCGTTGTGCCCCCAGAACGGCCCTTCGCGACCCTGCAGCCAAGCGATGCCGCGCGAAAAAATCGGCGAATAGAGCGCTGCGGAAAACTGCAGCCCGCGGCCGAAGATCGTTCGGCGGCCGATGATCAGCGGCTGCGTCTGCAAGAGCCCGAGATCGGGCTCGCGATCCATGCGCGCCACCATCTCCACCATCGTGGCCGGTCGCATCAGACTGTCGGCGTCGAGCACCAGCATGTAGTCGTAGGCGCCACCGCTCGTCGTGACAAAGTCGGCGATGTTGCCGGCCTTGCGGCCGATATTGTTGGTGCGATTCCGATAATAGAGGCTGCCGACGGCTTGCAGGTCCGCTGCTACGCGGTAGGCCATGCGGCGTTCCGCCTCGCGGCATTCGTCCTTGGTGGAATCGCTCAGGACATGGACATCGAAACGGTCGAGCACACCGGCGTCACGCAGCCCTTCGAGCATCGCCGCGACGCGCGCGAAGACGGCTTCGGCGTCTTCGTTGTAGACCGGAACCAGGACCGCCGTGCGCGACGGTCCGCGCCAGGACGCCAGGGGCGTGCCGCTCCTCAGGCGACGCGGCGCGGCGGCGATACCCACCGCGGCGGTGTTGAACCCCCAAGCCAGCCAGAAGCAGCAGATGGTCAGTAGCGCAATCTGGACGCAATGCAGCCATGTCACACCGTTGACGGTCACCACCGCGGCGAACAGAACGCCCGCAACGGCCGCCAGGAGCGCTGCAGTCGCGGCGAAGACGATTCTGCGAACGATAACCGACAAGGTGCGTCACTCACGGTTCCCGCCACGCCACGAAGGTCTCCGGGGCGGGGTGCCGGGACCGGACACAACATCGACCGTCGCTATCGACCGTCACTCAAAAAGCCCGGAACAGGTCATGCCGCGAAACTACGGCAACCCTCCGAGCACCCATTCAATGGCGATCCGCAACTGCGGTGCCGATGCGCGATCCCGAGGACCTGCCCGCGATCACGCCTTTTCCGAGCGAACCCTAGCGCCTGCGCACCGCTGCCAGTCGTGCAGCAAACGGCAACGCCCAGGCACGGTGCTCGCGCGTCAGGGCCTGGACCGGCATCGCCAGGCGAACCTGCGGCGGTGGCAGAAGCAGACCCTTCAGCGTCGCGAGAGCGGCGGCGTCGCCGTCCTGCGCCGAAGCAAGAATCATCGAAGCCTTGGTCGCATCGCCGCCATCCAATGTCAGCTTCTCGGCGATCGCTTCGACCACGGCGTCATCCGATAGGTCCGGACGACCGACAACGATGCCCCCGGTGGGGCGTTCACGACCATTCCACCGGCGGGCCGCATCGCGGTGGACCGTCGATACGCCAGCACCGGAACTCGAGGTTGCTGCGTTTTGCATCATATGGATCCCGTCCATTGATAGAGAAAAGTCTCGCTTACAATGCGCTGCAACATAGAAAGTTTCGCACGAATCTCGATTGGACCGGATTCAAGGCGTTCAATTTCGATGGCGAGGCGCCAACCGCCGTCTGGAAGGCGGTCGATTCCGGCATGATTGAGCCGTCCGAGGTCGGAAACCTCGATGATCGGCTCGAGCTTGGCATCCTTCGGCAGATTGGCGATCGTTCCGCCCACGAAGTCGATGGCAAACCGGCGAAAGTTGGGCGGGCTGTCCACCGCCGGGTTGCCCCCCGCGCCGGCAAAGCTTCCCCGGACGCGGGCCATCTGATCGACGGTCTCGACCTCCAGCCCCCAGCGCATGCGGTAGCGGAATTCGAAGGCACTGCCCGCCTGCGGCTTCTCCTCGGGCACCCAGAAAGCGACGATGTTGTCGTTCGCCTCCGAATCCGAAGGAATTTCGACCAGTTCGATCGCGCCGCTGCCCCAGTCGCTCATCGGCTCGATGATCAGCGACGGCCGCATTTCGTAGCGCGCCTCGACGTCCTCGTAATGCGAGAAATCCCGATCGCGCTGCAACAGCCCGAAGGCCTTGGGCGACACCTCGCGGAAATAGGACAGCGCCAGCTTTTCGGGATTGCGCACCGGTCGCCACAACCGTTCCCCGCTGGCGCGCACGACCATCAGGCCGTCGCTGTCGTGCACCTCGGGGCGGAAATCGTCGCGCTCGCTGCGGCTGTGCTCACCGAAGAGGAACATGCTGGTAAGCGGTGCGACACCAAGCCGCTGAACTTCGTTGCGGAAATAGAGCCGCGCAGTCACATCGATGACCGTCTGCTCGCCCGGCTGCAGCGTGAAGGCGAAAGCGCCGGTCAGGCTCGCGCTATCCATCTCGGCGAACAACCGAATCTGATTGTCGCCGGGCTGCGGCTGGACGATGTAATAGGTCGTGAAGCGCGGAAACTCCTCCGCTTCGTCCGTCGCCGTGTTGATCGCCAAGCCGCGCGCCGAGAGCCCGTAGCGCGTGTCGGCGCCGAGCGCTCGGAAATAGCTGGCGCCCAGAAACGTCACCAGTTCGTCGAAGATGTCGGGGCGGTTCAGCGGACAGTTCAGGCGGAAACCGGCGACGCCGGGAAGCGACAAATTCTGGAAGACGGACGGATCGAGCGGCGCCAGATATTCGAAATCCGACGGCGTGTAGACCTGCTCCTTGAAATGCGTTCCGTCACCCACGAAGATCCGCGTCGTGTCGCGGTAGATGAAGCCGGGATAGAACGGCTGCACGTGGAAATTCACCGGGTCGTTGAGCCACAGCGTGTGATCGCGCCGGAACAGGACGTGGCGATGCTGATCATAGGTGAGGTCGAGAAGTTCCTGCGGCAGCTCGGACTGAGGCTCGACATAGGGCTCGCCGGCACGCCGTCGCATGACGGCCGACAGCGCCTCGTAATCGAAATTCTGCAGATCGAGTTCGCCATCGGCGGCGGCCTGGGCAAACGCTGGACCGCCGAACATGGCGGCCATCGCCGTACCGAGGCCGAACTTCAAGGTGGAACGCCGCGTGATCGAGGCCGATCGGCGCACAGGGGGAACAGGTCGGGACACCGGATGCTTCTTCATTTCGGGAGGTAGGACCAGCGCAATCATAGAATCGAAGCGAGCACCTGCCTAGCTGCTCCGAAAATCTGGCAGACAAATGGTAA
Source organism: Consotaella aegiceratis (assembly GCF_036541425.1). Lineage (NCBI taxonomy): Bacteria > Pseudomonadati > Pseudomonadota > Alphaproteobacteria > Hyphomicrobiales > Aurantimonadaceae > Consotaella > Consotaella aegiceratis. The sequence continues at coordinate 14,723 of NZ_JAZHFT010000049.1, read as the reverse complement.
AGGCGGAGCGCGCCGGTCGACGGTCAGCGCAGCCGCCGCAACCGTCTGGACAGGATTTCGTCGGCCTTGGCGAGCGAGGCTGCGAGCTCGGCGCGGCCGGCCTCGTCGAGGGAATCGCCCAGTTCGGCCTCCACCCGGTCCCAGATCGCCAGCACCTGAGCGCGCGCCTTCTCCCCCCTGGAGGTCAACAGCACCATGGTCCGCCGTCCGTCGCTGTCGCTCGCCTGACGGACCACAAATTCCTTCTCGATCAGCCGATCGAGCATCTTCGAAACCGTGGAGGGTCTGACCGCCAGTCGGTCCGCCAGCCGCGAGACGCTGATCAACGCGTTGGGCTGCAACTGGACGAGCAGCTGATCCTGTCCCGGATGCAGGTCCGCCTCCGCGAGCAGCAACGCAAGGAACGCCCGCGTCGACTTGGCAATAGACAGGAGCGAACGCGTCAGCGGCGCTCCACTCTCGGAAAGGTCGCTTTCCGTGTGCGAAGGGCCCGTTGGCGGCACGTCGCGAGAATCAGACAAGTTCATACACATCTCCGTCGCGGCGCCATCATCCCGAGTCCTGCGGCGAAGTCTTTCACTTGGTTAAAACAACGTAAGTGGAATGAACGGTCGTTTTGGACGGAGGCAGTCCGGCGATCGGGGCCGTGCAATCTTCGGTCAATCGCCTCAATTCAGTGCCCAAAGCCCCCCGAAACCCGCTTTGGTTGTATTTTGCATCGTTTTCCGACGCACGCCTACAAAGCAAGACTTATTATCGACGATAAATAATATTGATCTCACGAAATATTATCACGCAATGGGACTTAACTATCTGTCGAAAAGAAGATTCAATATCTCCACAGCAAACGAGTAACCCATCTGAAACCTGTCTACACTATCGATAACTTTACCGAAGTTATTAGGGGGTTTGGGGTCGATGGCAGCCCGAAAGAGCAAAACGGAAGGCTCCGCAAGGATGGTCTATCCCCTTGAAGGAACAGCCACTCTTCGCGACGCCGAGCGGATCGCGGCCGAGCTTCGCGGGTTGGCCGACAAGGCTACCGACATTCTCGTCGAAACGAAGGGGCTGGAATCCATCGATTTCAGCGTCGTTCAACTCCTGGTCGCGGCTGTCAAAAGCGCGGAAGCGCACAACCGAACCATCGCCATCGAGGTCCCGGCCGACGGAGCCCTCGATCGCATTCTCCAGCAGGCTGGCATCGCTGAGCCGATCGACAGCTGCCTCGTCCGTCAGAACGGCCTGTGGACCGGACTGACGACCGCACAATCCTAAAAAGGGACCTGCCCGATGAGCAAAACGATCCTCGTGGTGGATGATTCTGCCTCGGTTCGCCAGATGGTCAGTCTGACGCTGGTCCAGGCCGGCTATCGCACGATTGAAGCCTGCGACGGTGCCGACGCGCTCGCCAAGGCGACGAGTTCGCGCGTCGATGCCGTCATCACGGACCTGAACATGCCGAATATGGACGGGCTGACCTTCATCCGTAAATTCCGGACCACTCCGGCCAGCGCCGGCGTGCCGATCGTCTTTCTGTCCACGGAATCGGACGGCGGCATCAAGGCCGAGGCCAAGGCGGCCGGCGCGACCGGCTGGATGGTCAAGCCGTTCCGGCAGGAGCAGCTGCTCTCCGTCGTGCGCAAGGTGGCCGGCGCATGAGCGGGATCGATCCAGCGGAGACCTTCCGGCAGGAAGCCGCCGACCTGATGGAGTCGCTCGAACAGACGCTGCTCGATCTCGAGCAGCGTCCGGACGACGCCGATCTGGTGGCACGGGCATTTCGTGCCCTTCACACCCTCAAAGGCTCGGGCGCCATGTTCGGCTTCACCGCCGTCGCCGAGTTCCTGCACGAATTCGAGACGGCCTTCGATCGGGTACGCAAAGGCGAAGCGGCGGCCAACAAGGCGATGGTCGCCGCGGCACTGGAATCGTGTGACCATGTCGGCGATCTGATCAACGGCAGCGTCACCGACGAGGGCCGCGGCGAGCGTATTCTCGGCGAGTTGCGGGCCGCCGTTTCCGGCGGACTGGCACCGGCGACGAATGAACCCGCGCCCCACGAGCCCGCGGCGGCGGCGCCCGAGGCCGGCACCGGGTGGCGTATCCACTTCGCGCTGCCGGCCGACGCGCTGATGCTCGGCACCAACCCGCTCCTGCTCATTGCGGAATTGTCGGACCTGGCGCCGGCGCGCGTACGCGCCGCCATCGGCAACGTGCCGCCGCTCGAGGTGATCGAACCGTCCACCTCCTACATGAGCTGGGAGGTCGTGCTGGAGGAAGGCACCAGCCGCGAGGCGATCGAGGACGTCTTCCTGTTCATCCGCGACGACATGGAGCTGACGATCGAGCCGATCGGCAGTGAGATCCAGCCGGACGTCCCGGCCACCGACAGCGGTGAAACTGCGGCCCTCGCCGCTGCCGAGCCGGTCCAGCCGGCACCGGCCAAGCCGTCGGCCAAGGCCGACCGGCCGGCCGCGACCGAGCGGGCGAACAGCTCGCTCCGGGTTCCCGCCGAACGCCTCGACGAACTGATGGACCGCGTCGGCGAGCTGGTGATCGCCCAGGCCCGGCTCAACGAACTCGCCGCTCAGAGCCGCGAACCCAATCTGGGCGCCGTGGCCGAAGAGATCGCACGCCTGACGGCCAGCCTGCGCGACACCACGATGAGCACCCGGATGGTGCAGATCGGCTCGCTGTTCGGCCGCTTCCGCCGGCTCGTTCACGATCTGTCGCGCGATCTCGGCAAGCCTCTGGAATTCGTCACCGAGGGTGAGGAGACCGAGCTCGACAAGACGGTGATCGAACAGCTTGCCGATCCGCTGGTCCACCTGATCCGCAACTCGGTCGATCATGGCGTCGAGCCGGCCGACAAGCGGGCGGCATCCGGCAAGCCGGCCACCGGCACCATCCGGCTGTCGGCCAGCTATCGCGGCGCCGAGGTCGCGATCGCCGTTTCCGACGACGGCGCCGGCCTCGACGCCTCGCGCATCCGCGCCAAGGCGGAAGAGAACGGGCTGATCGCGTCGGGCGCGCAGATGGCCGATACCGACATCTACCCGCTGATCTTCCAGCCAGGCTTCTCCACCGCCAAGGAGATCACCTCGTTGTCGGGTCGCGGCGTCGGCATGGACGTGGTCAAACGGACCATCGATGGGCTGCGCGGCTCCATCGACATCGACACCAAGCTGGGCCAGGGCACGACGGTCACGCTGCGCCTGCCGCTGACGCTGGCGATCATCGACGGTCTCCTGGTGCGGGTCGGCGACAGCCGCTACACCATCCCGCTCGCGGCGGTCGAGGAATGCGTGGAGCTGCCGGACGGTGCCGGCGCAGACGCCAAGGGCCGCAATTTCCTGAACATCCGCGGAGCGCTCGTGCCGTTCCTCCGGCTGCGCGAGCTGTTCGGCGCCGAGACGGAGCCCGACCGCTTCCAGAAGGTGGTGATCGTCGCATCCGGTTCGACCCGCGTCGGCCTCGTGGTCGATCAGATCATCGGCAACAACCAGACGGTCATCAAGCAGCTCTCGCGGCTTCATTCGAACGTCAAGACGTTCTCCGGCGCCACCATCCTGGGCGACGGCACCGTCGCCCTGATCCTCGACGTCATGCACCTCGTCGGCTTCGGCCAATCGCTCGAGGAGCGCCGGCGACACGACAAAATGGGGAAAGCCGCATGAGCACGAGCGTCGCCGAAACGGGAATGAACGCCCTTACCTTCCGGCTTTCCGACGAGATCTTCGCAATCGAAGCCGAGAGCGTGCGGGAAATCCTCGATCCCGTTCCGATTACCCGCGTGCCGAACGCCGCGGCCTTCGTCGGCGGGCTGATCAACGTGCGCGGAACGGTGGTGCCGCTGGCCGACCTGCGGGTCGTCTTTGGCATGGACCGCCCGCCTCCCGACACCGATACGCGCATCATCGTCGTCGAATTCGACCTCGACGGCGAACCGATGGTCACCGGCATCCTCGCCGACCGGGTCCACGAGGTAACCGAGATCGAAGCGGCCTCGATGGAAACCGTGCCTTCGGTGGGCATGCGCTGGCCGCCCATATTCATCCGAAGCATCGGCAAGCGCGACGATGGCTTCGTCATCATTCCAGACATGGAACGCATCTTTCGCACCGAAAGCGGCCGGGACGCCGCGAACCTGACCGAAGAAAGGCACGAACAATGAGAGTGACTCTTAAGTTCAAATTGGCGGCGACCTTCGTGGTGATGATCGCCATGTCCGCAGCCGGCATGTTCGCCGCGCTGCACTACCTCGGCAAGCTGAACGAGACATTCGACACGGCTCTGAATGTCAACGTCCACCGCATCGAGGAGATGGACCACGTCAACGTCGCCATGACGACGATGGGACGGATCGAGAACAGCATGATTCTGGAGACCACGCCCGAGGGGATCCAGGAACAGATCGCCGACTACGACACGAAACGCGCCGAGATCAAGGAGTTCACCGACGAGGTCTATGCGATCTCCGGCGAGACCAGCGACGCTTTGCTCGACGATTACGTGAAGAAGCTCGAAGTCTATGTCTCCGAGCACATGGTTGTTCGTGATTTGGCGCTGAAGAACGAGGACGTGGCAGCCTATGACTATGCGATGGGCAAAGCGCTCGATGCCCGCAAGTCGGCACGTGAGTCCCTCGACACTTTCATCAAGACGAGCCTGGACCAACTGGAGCAGGATAAGGTGACGGCGGGCGAGCGATACCGGTTTGCCACCATGCTGGTGATCAGCCTGTTGATCGCCTCCGCGTTGATCGCCTCTGTCGCAGCATTCTGGATCATCTTGGCGATTGGCCGCGGCCTCAAGAATGCCCAGGCCCTGGCCAACGCCGTCGCCGGCGGCGACCTGCGCGCCACTGCCGCGGTGCGCAACAACGACGAGATCGGCGACCTCCTCACAGCGCTGAACACCATGGTGGAAAAGCTGCGTGGCGTCGTCAACGACGTGACCGGTGCAGCGCGCAGCGTCGCCAGCGGCTCCGAAGAGATGTCGGCGACCGCCGAGCAGCTCTCCCAGGGCGCCACCGAGCAGGCCTCGTCCACCGAGGAAGCCTCGGCCGCCATGGAAGAGATGGCCGCCAACATCAAGCAGAACGCCGACAACGCCATCCAGACCGAGCAGATCGCCAAGCGTTCGGCGGTCGACGCCAGCGCCAGCGGCGAGGTTGTGGGCAAGGCCGTCACCGCCATGCAGACGATCGCCGAAAAGATCAACGTCGTGCAGGAGATCGCTCGCCAGACCGACCTCCTGGCCCTGAACGCGGCGGTCGAGGCCGCCCGAGCCGGCGAACATGGCCGCGGCTTCGCGGTGGTGGCCTCGGAAGTGCGCAAGCTCGCCGAGCGTAGCCAGGCGGCGGCGACCGAGATCTCCGGCCTCTCCGGCGACACGCTGAAAGCCGCCCAGCAGGCCGGGGAAATGCTCGCCAAGCTGGTGCCGGACATCCAGAACACCTCGCGCCTGGTCGAGGAGATCACCGCTGCCAACCGCGAGCAGGCGACCGGCTCCCAGCAGGTCAACACCGCGATCCAGCAGCTCGACAAGGTGACCCAGCAGAACACCGCGGCCGCCGAGGAGATGTCCTCGACCGCTCAAGAGCTGGCCGACCAGGCCGAGCAACTGCAGACCGCCATCCGCTTCTTCAAGCTCGACGGCATGGCCGGCGGTACGATGGAACGCGCCAAGACCCGCGGCAAGGCGACCCGGATGAAGCCGTCGAGCCCGCGCAACACCGACGAGGCGGTGCGCGACCTCAAGTCGATGTCGGTGCGCATGCGCAGCCAGGGCGGCGCCGGCGGCTTCGACCTCGACCTGGGATCGGGCGACGACGAATTCGACGCCGAGTTCTCGCGCCACAACGCGGCCTGAGCCGGACGATCATGTCGCACTTGATCCAATACGTGACCTTCGGTGTGGCGGACGAGCTGTTCGCCGCACCGGTGGAGAGGATCCGGGAGATTTTGGACCTGCGTCCGATCTCCCACCTTCCTCGCACACCTGAGGCAGTCCTTGGCATCATCGACCTGAGAGGGGCAACGGTTCCGGTCCTCGATCTGCGCAAGACGCTCCGGATGCCGCCGGCCGCAGACAGCGACAACACCCGGATCGTCGTCCTGTCGATCCCGCGCAAGGGCGGCGAGACGCTGCTGGCGCTCAAGACCGACCGGGTGTTCGAAGTGACGCCCTTGGACGAGGGCAAGCTCGAACCGCCGCCGGAAGTCGGCCCGGGCTGGTCCGAGGAGGTCATTGCCGGGGTCGGGCGGCGCAACGGTGCCTTCGTCACCGTCCTCGATCTCGAGCGGCTGTTCGCCGAAGTCGACCTCACGGCGGTTGCCAAGGCCGCCGCCCAAACCTCCGAAGCCGCCTGACCACGGCGGCTTCGTCCCGACCCTCCCAACCGAGCGCCCCATGAACGCACATTCCCCCGCCGCGCCTGAGACCCATAAGCTCGATTCCGACGAATTTGGCCGGATCGCCGCGCTCGTCGGCGAAACCGTCGGGATCAAGCTGCCGCCGCAAAAGCGGCTGATGGTCGAGGGTCGCTTGCGCAAGCGCATGCGTGAAAACGGCAAGAGCGATCTGAAAAGCTACTGCCGGTTTCTGTTCGACGAAGGCGGTCTTGCCCAGGAGATGACGCACCTCATCGACGTCATCACCACCAACAAGACCGACTTCTTCCGCGAGCCGCATCACTACGAGCTGCTGGAGCAAGTGCTGGTGCCCGACATCCTGTCGCGCCGAGGCGCCGGAAAGCCGCTCCTGAAGGTCTGGAGCGGCGCCAGCTCCAGCGGTGCGGAGGCCTATACGGCGGCCATGGTGCTCGCCGAACTAGCGAAAAAGCGGGGCGACTTTCGCTTCGCCATTCTGGGGACCGACATCTCCACGGCGATGCTGAAGCAGGCCCAGCGCGCCATCTATCCGGCCGACATGATCCAGCCCGTTCCGGCGGCGATGCAGCAACGCTACCTGATGCGCGGCACCGGCGAGGGACGCCGGGCCGAGGTGCGCATGGTTCCCGAGCTTCGGCGCCTGGTCTCCTTCCGTCAGCTCAATCTGATGGACAAGGCCTATCCGTTCGACAAGGACGTCGACATCATCTTCCTGCGCAACGTCCTGATCTACTTCGAAAGACACGACCAGGAGGCGGTCGTCGCCAGGATGCTCAGCCACCTGCGACCGAAAGGCTACCTGCTCCTCGGCCATTCGGAATCGATGGCGGCGAACGGCGCCCCCGTCACTCAGATCGGCCCATCCGTTTTCCAGAAGGATTAAGCCATGCCCGCTTCGTCCCAGCACCGCGCGACCGGTCAAAAGATCAAGGTCCTCATCGTCGACGACTCCGCCTCGGTGCGCACCACCATGTCGAACATCCTGTCGGAAGACCCCGACATCGAGGTGATGGCGACGGCGAGCGATCCTTACGTGGCGGCGGAGAAGATCCGCAGAGAGGTGCCCGACGTCATTTTCCTCGACATCGAGATGCCGCGCATGGACGGCATCACCTTTCTGAGGAAGATCATGGCGCAGCGGCCGATTCCGATCGTCATCTGCTCGAGCCTCACCGCCGAGGGATCGGATGCGATGATGCAGGCGCTGGAAGCGGGGGCCGTCGACGTGGTCACCAAGCCGCGCGTCGACACCACCCAGTTTCTGAACGAATCCCGCATGCGGCTGTGCGACGTCGCCAAGGCCGCCGCCCACGCCCGGGTCTCCGGCATCAAAAAGGCGGTCCCCAAGTTCACCGTCGAGACCAAGCTGATGGCCGACGTGATGATCCCGCCGCTGTCGGCGGCGCGCCGGACGACATTGCGCGCCAGCCTTCCGACGACGGAGCCGGTCGTGTGCATCGGCGCCTCGACCGGCGGCACCGAAGCGCTCGCCGTGCTCCTGCGCTCGCTGCCGGCCACCAGCCCGGGCATCGTCATCGTCCAGCATATGCCGGAGAAGTTCACCGGCGCCTTCGCCAAACGCCTCAACAGCATGTGCGCGGTCGAGGTGCGCGAGGCCATGGACGGCGATCCGGTCATGCCGGGCCGCGTGCTGCTGGCGCCGGGCAACCGTCACATGATGCTGACGCGCAACGGCCGCAAATACCAGGTGAAGATCGCCGAAGGTCCGTATGTCTGCCGGCACCGACCTTCGGTCGACGTCCTGTTCCGCTCGGCCTCGCAGTCGGCCGGCGCCAACGCCCTCGGCGTGCTGATGACCGGCATGGGCGACGACGGCGCCCGCGGACTTCTGGAAATGCGCGAGATGGGCAGTTTCACGATCGCCCAGGACGAGGCGACCAGCGTCGTCTACGGAATGCCGAAGGAGGCCGTGGAGCGCGGCGCCGCCAGGCTGGTGCTGCCGCTGACCAAGATCGGCGCGGAAGTCCTGCGACAGACCACCAAGGGACCGCAGGATCGGCTGGCATCATGAGCGCGCTGGCAACGATCGAAGACCTGCCCCTGCCGGCCGATCCCGACGATCGTTCGGCGGCCGTGACCGAGGCCGCGGCGGTGCTGACGGATATCGCCGGCCGCATCGACACGACGTTCGTCGCCACCGGCGACCGGCTGATGCAGTGCGTGATGCTGCTGTCGCAGATCCTGACCGCGTTCCAGACGCTGGAGGAAACCTATACGAGCCCCGAGTTGGCGGCCGCCGCCGACGCCGTGCTGGCGATCGGCGAAGACGGTCGCCGGTTCCTGGAGGGCTTCATCGAGGAGCGAAACCTCGTCCAGGGCGTCCAGGACGTCATCATCCAGGCGCGCGGACCGATGCTCGAGCTTCGCCGCACCATCAATATGATGGGCGCGATCGCCATCAACGCGCGGATGGTGGCCGCCGCCATGCGCCACGGCAACGAGGATCTCGCGGTCTTCACCAGCGACGTCATGGATCTGTCGCGCAAGGCCGGGGCGACCATCGAACTGATGCAGGAGCGCTACGACCGGCTGCTGCCGGAACTCGACTGCGTGAACACCCGGGGTGCCCAGTTCGAGAAGCACTACAAGACCAGCATCGGCGGGCTCTCGGACCGCGTCGCCGGTCATATCGCCGCCCTCGACCGTCATCGTCTGCGCAATCTGGAACTCGGCGCCGACGTGCGAAAGATGGCGGCCGGCTTTTCGGGACGCGTTTCGGACGTGGTCGCCGCGCTGCAGATCGGCGATTCCACCCGCCAGCGGGTCGAGCATGTCGTCGCGGCCCTCGAAGCCGTCGCCTCTATCGAGCGGGGCGACGAGACGGCGGGCGACGATCCCTTGCCGACCGCGCCGGACGAGCGCGACTGGCTCGCCAGGCTGATCACCACCATCCAAGACGATCAATTGTCGGCCACACACCGGCACTTCGATGCCGAAGCGAACGGCGCGCGGACCACGCTGACCACGCTCGCCAACGATCTCGATCGGGCCTTCCGCGATGCGATGTCCAAGCTGCGCGGGTCCGGCCAGGGCGGCGGCGACCCGCTGAAAGGCATCGAGGCGGAAATGGCGCTGACGGTGCGCAACCTGCGCACCAGTGCGAGCGAATGCCAAGCGATCGACGAGGTGGTCGAAGCCGTCGAGGACACGGTTCGCGATCTATTGGAGAGCGCCCAGATCATGCGCTCGGTCGAGCACGAGATGCGGCTGGTGAGCCTCAACACGGCGATCGCCTGCTCCAAGCTCGGGATCGACGGCCGGGCGCTCAGCGTCATCTCCCTACAGCTTCGCGAACTGACGGGCGACATGGTGGCCCTGTCGGACCAGGTCTGCAACCCACTGACCAAGGCCGGCGAACTCGCCGGCGAACTCGTCGAGACCGGTTGCGACTGCGGCTCCGAACAGGTGGTCGGCCTGGAAAAGAGAGGACAGGAGTCCTTGGCTCTCCTCGCCGGCGTCGATGCCAAGATGGCCGAAACCTCGGCGCTTCTCGATGACGCCGGACCGCAGATCACCCGGCTGGCGCGCGATGCCGTGGGCGTGTTCGACGAACAGGACCGGATCGCCGACGATCTTGCGGCATCGAGCGACGACCTCGCGGCGCTGTCGAGCCAAGCGAACGCGAACAGTGCGCCGGCCCTGGCCGAGATGCCGGAGGCGGCCCGGCCCGTGCTCGATCGGCTGCGCCGACGCTGCACCATGGCCGAGGAGCGCACGATCCAGGATCGGTTCGCCGGTGCGCCAGCGACCGAAACCGTGAACCCGGAGGCGCCGGCGTCCATTCCGGCGGCCACCGACGCCGAGGACCTCGACGACGTCCTGTTCTGACGGCTGCGTCCGGTCGGGCCGATCCCGGCCGGCGCTTCCGCCCGGCCGAGGGTGGAGATAGGGAGGGTGTCCCGGGGAGCCGCTCAGGCGCCCTGCGCGTGGCCGGCGACGATCGCCTCCGCCTCCTTGCCGTACATCTCTTCGAAATGGTCGAAGGTCCTGGCGAAATAGCCGATGCCCTGAGTCACCGAGCGGATCTGATGGGCCAGTTCGTCCAGGCCGCCACCCGGCACCAGCGCCCGGAAGATGTCCCAGCCCTTGGCCCCTTCGTCCCGGTCGAAGCCCAGCACCTGCCCCTTGATCGACGAGATGATCGGGATGAGGTTGCCCGAGTGGACCGACGGCAGGTGAATGTCGACCCGGAAGATCGGCTGCATCAGCACCGGTGCAGCCTCGGCCAGCGCCTGCTTCATGCCCATCTTGCCGGCGGTGCGGAACGCAAAATCGTTGCTGTCGACCGCATGGTATTGGCCGTCCGTCAAGGTCACGCTGACGTCGATCACCGGGAAGCCCAGCGGCCCGGAGTCCATGGCGTCGCGCGTTCCGGCCTCGACCGCCGGGATATAGTTGCGCGGCACCGCCCCGCCCTTGACCACTTCGTTGAAGGTGAACCCTTCGCCGCGCGCGTTGGGCTGCACGGTCAGCCGCACATCGGCGAACTGTCCGGCGCCACCCGTCTGCTTCTTGTGGCGGTAGTGGATTTCGGCGGGCTTGCTGATCGTCTCGCGGTAGGCCGCGGTCGGTGTCCGGTCGGTGACCTCGACATGGAAGACCTCGCTCAACGTCTTGCTGATCTCGCGCAGATGCACCGGCCCCTGGACACAGACGAGCTTGGCGCCGGTCTCCTCCTCCCGCGTGACCTCCATGCCGTGGTCGGTCTCGGCGAGCTTGGCGAGCGCGCCGGAGAGCTTGGTCTCGTCGCGTTCGCTGGCCGGCACCAGAATCCGCGCGACCATCGGCGTCGGCGGCGTCGCCCAATCCGGCGCAGGCAGGGCGGCATCGGCGGTGAGCAGCGCCGGCGCCGGAACATGATCCGATTTGACCGCGGCGAAGACGAAGCCCACGGCCGGCCCGCCATTGGCGATCAGCCGGCCGGTGCCCGGATCCTGCACGGCACCGAGGCCGCTTCCGGCGAGTTGCACGCCCTGTTTGAGCCCGTCCTTCAAAGCCCGGATCAGTACGGTCTTGCCGACGGCCGGCCGGTGATTGGCGCTGACGCTGACGGCCGACAGCGTCGCCGCATCGATGCCGGCTTCTTCGGCCAGGCGCTGGCGCAGCCCCTCGGCCTTGGGGGCTTCGTGGCGCAACAGCTTCATCAGCCGCGTCATGCCGTTGCTGTGGCTCGCCGAGCCGAACAGAACCGGAATGACCCGGTTTTCCTTCAGTACGCGGGTGGAGAGCGAATAGAGCGCATCGCAAGCCGGCTGTCGGTCCTCGATCAGTTCCTCCAGCAGCCAGTCGTCATATTCGGACAGATGCTCCAGCAGTTCGGTGCGGGCCTCGTGCTCGCGATCGATCATCTCGCCGGGAATCTCGATCAGTGCCGAAGGCTGATTGTCGCGGTAGCGCCAGGCGCGTTCCGAGATGAGATCGCAGCTGCCGACGATCGTGTCGCCCTCCCGAATCGGGATCTGTCGCAGGATCAGGGGGTGGTTCGAATAGTCCTGGAGGGCGGCGACGACGTCGCGCAGGCGGCCGCGCGGCTCGTCCATCCGATTGACGAAGAGAATGCAGGGCGTGCCGGACGCTTCGATCGCCTTGAGATAGGGCGCGGCGAGCACGGCCTCCTCGGGCACGGGCGACACGCACAGGATGCAGGCGTCGCTCGCCACCAGCGCGTCCTGTGCCAGCGCCACGAACTCGATCGCACCCGGCGTGTCCAGCGCGCACCACGGTTCGTCCAGAAATTCGAACTCGGTCAGTGCCAGCGCGTCCTGCGAGCTCGATCCCTTGGCCTGGCCCTCGATCGAGGCCAGCTTCGCCACCAAGGTGGACTTGCCGGTCTGCGAGGGCCCAATCACGGAAAAGCAGCGCATCAATCAGTCTCCCCCTGTCACGCTCTATTTCTCCCGGTCCCAGGATGCCCCGAATAGGCGTCGGACGCCAGCGTCCGGTCGCGGTCGATTGACGCAACTTCCGCCGCCGCCAGCGGAATCCTGCCATGGGCGGCGATATCGCGACGCCTGGCGGTTCGCCGGCCGAAAGCGGCTGTGATCGATCGCGCTCCCCATTTTCCGCAATAATAAGCGAAATAAAATATTCGCATTCAAAAGTATTATTATTGCAATATCAAGAGAATGAAAAACGTATATTTATTTTTATACGAGACCATCTCGTTAGCGCCGGCAAGCCTCCGGCCGGTGAGACAAGTCTCCTCAAGCTCTCCTTGCGGAGATAATAGTACAAGGAAAGCTCGATGTTCAATTTCCATGTCACGCGCGCGGCTTGTGTCGTGCTGGGCGTTGGTGTGGCTTTTGCGGGTTCGGCCAGTGCCGCCGATCTGCATGTGGCGCCGGTGCTGGCCGTGGTCGACGGGCAGTTGAAGACGGCCCTGAGCCAACCTCGCCTGATCGACAGCATCAAGGCACAGAACGAGCAGACGGCCGGTCTCTCCCAGGACGAGATCGATGCGCTCGATAAGACATGGCGCGAGGAGATCGAAGCCGGTGGCGGACCGCTGATCGACGAGAAGCTCGGATCGAACGCCTCGAGCCTCCTGCAGAAGATCAGGGACGAGCAGCAGGGGTTGCTGACCGAGGTCTTCATCATGGACGCCCGTGGACTGAACGTCGCCCAGAGCGACCCGACCTCCGACTATTGGCAAGGTGACGAGGCCAAGTGGCAAAAGACCTTCGGCCAGGGCGGCAACGCCGTGTTCGTCGACGAGATCGAGCATGACGACTCGACCCAGATGCTGCAGTCCCAGGCGAGCTTCACCATCGTCGATCCCGAGACCGGTCTGGCGATCGGAGCCGCGACGGTGGGGATCAATCTCGACATGCTGGATCCGTTGTGAGCGCTCCCGCCGCTGGCACGCGACCGTAAGCGCGGGCGGATGCCGGGATCAGAAGATCGCCAACACGTTCAAAACCATCGACAGGGCCTCGAACTTTCCCCTGCCTTCATGCCTCTTGTAACAGGTTCGTCTCATGTCTCAAGTCAACATTGCGCGCATGCGCTCCATCGGCTGGAAAATCGCGGTCGCCACGGCCGTTCCCATCCTCATCGGCATGGCCGTGCTGATCGTCTATGAGGCGCTGCAGCTCGAGGCGACCCTGTTCCGGCAGACCGAAGCGGCCAAGAAGACCGTCGTCACCCTGATGGCCGAGCAGATGGCCGGCGGCGTCAAATGGGAAAAGGCCGAGGTCGTCGAGAAGGCCTACCAGAAACTGGTCGAACAGCCGGGAAATCAGTTGTCCGACGTCCTGGTGCTCAAACGGGACGGAGGGCGCCTGACAGGCGGCGCCTTTGACGGGCTGAAAAGCTATCCGGGCCTGGAAAGCCTCGCTGGCGAACTGCTGTCCGATCCCGACAAGACGATCGCCCTGCAATGGGACAAACCCCACCTCGTGGTCGTCACGCGGATCGGAAGCCCGACCAAGCGCTTCGGCGTTCTGGCCACGGCGTGGGATCTCACCGAACTTCATCTCTTCGCCACCACCAAGATGCTACACGGGTCGCTGTTCGGCCTGGGGACGGCCGTCTTCGTCGTTGCCGTCGTGATGTTCTTCCTGAAGCGCGGCGTGACCGGACCGTTGCAGGCCATCACGGGCGTCGTTACGACCTTGGCCCAAGGCGACAAGACCGTCACTGTGCCCTATCGCGATCGCCACGACGAAATCGGCGCGATCGCCAACGCGGTGGAAACGTTCAAGCAGGCAGCGATCGAGCATGACCGGGTGGAAGCGGAGGCCCGGGCGGCACAAGAGCGCGAGGCAGCCGAAAAGGCCCGCCTGGCCGCCGCCGAGCATGACAAGGCCGAGCGTCTGGAAGCCTTCGTTGCCGACATCAAGGGCGGCCTGTCGAGGCTTGCGGAGGGCGATCTGACCGTGCGCCTCGAACGACCGGTGGCCGCGGAGTTCGAGCCGATCCGGGACCAGTTCAACGGCTCGGTGGAGAAGCTGGAAACGACCTTCGGCACGGTGATCGGCTCGATCGGCTCGATCCGCTCCGGTCTCGACGAGATCAACACCGCCACCAACGACCTCGCCCATCGGACGGAGCAGCAGGCCGCCGGCCTGGAGGAGACCTCGGCGGCGCTGACCGAGGTGACGCGGGCGGTGAACGACACCGCCGAAAGCGCCGGCCGTGCCCAGAACTCCGCCGAGACCGCACAGAAGAACGCCGAAAAAGGCGGCGCCATCGTCGGCCAGGCGGTCGAGGCGATGGCCGAGATCGAAAAGAGCTCGGAAGAGATTTCGAAGATCATCGGTGTGATCGACGAGATCGCCTTCCAGACGAACCTCTTGGCGCTGAACG
>NZ_JAZHFT010000048.1:0-32148 GCF_036541425.1 Consotaella aegiceratis | reverse complement strand
CAGGTGACTGCGCTTTTTAGATCGATCGGCTGGTCCCATTCCCACTCCATCATGCAGCGCCTTTCAGCGACTGCGGACAGAAGCATGACCTCGGCGACAGGATGTAGGGAAATTGGGGTTGACCCAGGACGGCCCGTTACAGAAGAACTGTCCGTGTGGTTGAGAAAGCTCCCCATAAGCTCGGTTTAGTTGAAGGCTATGTGGCGATGGCGGTCTGGTCAAGGTCAGCACCGCGTGACGTATCGAGAAAATGAACGACGCCATCCGCCGCGCCAGCCACAACGTCGAGCACCAACTCGACGCCAGGATGGCCGTGCATAGGACGAAAGTGGAGATGATCGAGGCGATCAAGACAGACTCAAAGTTGGATGGTTCGATCAACCGGGTTGGCTTTCGCAACAAAGGTGCCACTGCTCCTCAAAGTGCGTCCGCTGAAGTGTTGGGGCTCCTTGGTCCGCAGGTTTGACGCAGTGTCCTTCCCGCTTTCGCACTGCTTGATTATGCTGCGACTCTCCGCCCCAGGCAGATTAGCCGTTTGGTGTTGTAGACAAGTTGGCAAGGTCGATCTTCGTGGTCGCCGTGGCGATGCCAATAGTCTGGATGAACAAGCCCATCCGGGGTCTTCTCTTCTGAAAAGACGTGCTCGACGTGGGAGCGCATCTTGGACTTGAGATTGTTGGCTCAGCGCGTCGCCTCGCTCATCGGCTTGCCTCTAGGCTTCTTGCGATAGACGTGCCTGACGAAGCCATCCCCCATAGACTCTTCATGGGCAGTCGAGGATAGGCCGTGTCAGATCAGACGCAGCAGGGCCCCCTATGTTCGGTCGGCGCGTGACCGTTTCAACAGTATGTGCGATCCTTCAGGAGTAATCGCGATTTGACGTAACGGGCGTTGGCATATACCTTGGGTTTTATCGCTAGGCGGTTCGTGATTTTGACCGGCGTGTTAACAGTCCTGATCGTGGGGCACGGGTGTTGCTCTCGTTTAGACTATGCCGGAAGTGGTAGCTAATACTATTGCGCAGTCGGGCATGATGTCAGGGTCATGTTGACAGACGTTGTGTCTTCCGACAAGCACTCGACTATGATGACTACTATCAGGGGTCGCGACACATGGCCGGAACTTGCAGTTCGCGCACCGTCTCGAATTATGCTTCTAATTGCGTCACCGTGATCTGCCGGTGCGCGAGAATTGCCTACCCTTGGGCGACAACTGTTTTATGCGTGGTTGTTTTGGCGCTGGTTCCCCGTCTGAAATATTCCTAAATCCCTACGTTAAGCGCTGAGTTGCGGCAGGATAAATTCGAGACGAATCTCGCTCAAGATGTTCGATTTAAGCAGAACATCGAAGACAGAGGATGGAGCGTCATCACTAATCGGAAATTGTGAAACGAAGGGCGAGGAGATGAGCGCCGACGTTCTAGATCGAAAAGTCTGCAGTTCTGTTTGCTGAGCGGTTGGCTGCGCAGTAGAGCAAGATCGATCGTCTGCGTGATGGCACGGTTCCGCGTGTGATAGACCTTGAGGTGCGACGCCTGCGAGCCTGGGTGACGCAAATGTTTATGCCTGCGCCCATCGTTCTGACCTGGGGGCCGTTGGATGCATCGTTTTGCAACTCCGAATGAATTGGCTGTGCTGATGGCGCATGAGTTGGCGCCAGACGCACCGAGTCTGAACATTGCCCTGGTTGCGGATCTGCCATGCCTGCCGGATGTGCTGCGCGTTCGGGAGGCATTCGCCGCGTTGGTCGGGTTCTACCCTGGGTTGAGCGCACCCTGGACACGCATGGAGGGTCGGTGGGCACAAGCCGGGGTGCAACGGGTTGATGCGGCGGAGTTTCGGGCGGTCACCTGTTCGTCGCGGAATATCGACGCACAGGTCGCAGCGTTCTGCGATGCGCCGTTTGATATCGGTGAAGGTGCGCTCTGTCGGCTGGGCCTGTTCGAAGCCTCGGACAGCGCGACCGTCCGGCTTGCGTTGGTTTCGCATCATCTGGTCACGGATGCCATCTCTCTCCAGAACTTGGGGCGTGCGTTGAGTGCGGCGGTGGAGGGGGGCGAGATCGAAGCCCCCGAAGCGACCGATATCCCGCTTGCGCCCGACCCGCGGGCAGAGGCGTATTGGGCGGACTACCTGCGTGCGCCGCTGGATCGCACCGATTTCCGTCTCCTGAGCGGCGGCGCATCGCGCAACGAAGACTCGTTGGATTTCCACGAACACTGGGGGCCGGAGCTGGTCGAGCCGCTGTCGCGGGTCGCGGCACAGAACGCGGTGACGCCGTCGCTGCTGTTCAATGCCATCGTGATGCTGGCGCTGTCGCGGTATTTCGACAGCCGGTCCTTTGCGGTGGCTCTCGCGGCGTCGGGCCGGGCTGCGGGACAGGAAGCGGCGGTGGGGCTTTATGCGAACCCTGTGCACCTGCGTTGGCCGGACGAGAGCGGGCCGAACTTCCTGACGTTGGTGAAAGCATTGCGGATGCCCTACTTCAGGGGCGTTCAGTTCGACCGCACGCCCGTGCCGCGCCTGATCGAATTGGTGCGGCCCGAACTGGAAATGGGCCGGACGGCGTTTGCCAACACGATGGTTTCCTGGCTGGGCGGATCGGACGCGGGCGCTGAGGGGCTGTTTCAGACCCTGACAGCAGAGACGGGACAGCGGGGGTCGATCTATGACCTCTTTATGACCGCGATGCCGGTCGGTGGCGGGCTGAATGCCAGGTTTCAATTCGCCCGGGGCGCCTGCGCCCCGGCGTTGGCCCGACAGTTTGCGCGCCATGTGCGGCGGATTGCCGAAATTGTGCTGGCCGATCCGGCGGCCGATTTGGACGGTTTCGTCTATTGGGAGCCCGAGGAGGTGTCGCAGATCATCGGCCCCAGGATCGAACTGCCGGGGGAGGGGGCAGGTGACCCGTTGGTCGCGCATCTGGATCGGGCGCTCGCCCGGCACGCGGATCGGGTGGCTCTGACCACGGAACGCGGCGATCTGAGCTATCGTGAGTTGGACCGTATCGCCGATCGGATTGCGGCAGATCTGGCAGAGGCCGGGCTGGGCGCGGGCGACATCGTTGCGCTGTCGCTCCCCCGAGACGAGACGATCGTGGCAGCCACAATCGGCGTGTTGCGGCTGGGCGCCACCTATCTGCCGATCGACCCGGAGTATCCCGGGGCCTTCCGCCAGACATTGCTGGATCTGTCCGGCGCAGCGGGTCTTGTGACAGCGGCAGGGGTGAGCCGACCCGGTGCGTTTTCGGGCGCAATCGTGACTCTCGACCGTGATGCGCTGTGCGACAACGCGGTGTCCGACACGCCGCGCGCCGGGGTGTCGAAACCGGGGGATAGCACGACCCCAGCCTACCTGATCTTCACCTCCGGGTCGACGGGCAGCCCCAAGGGTGTGCCCGTGTCGCGCGACAATCTTCTGAATTTCCTGCTGGGTATGGACGCTGCATTGCCGCAGCCAGAAGAAGACGAACGCCCGGTCTGGCTGGCACATACGACCATGTCCTTCGACATTGCGGGGCTGGAACTTCTCTGGACCCTGACGCGCGGGGATCGGGTCGTGGTGCATCGCGGGATGGAGGCGGCCCGGCACCGGCCCGGTCCGGCCCGATCCGGGCTCCGCAGGACGCCCCAGGGTCAAAGCCTGAGCCTTTATTTCTTTCCGGCAACGCCTGCGGCGGATGCGGCGGGATACCGGGTGTTGCTGGAAGGCAGTGCGTTTGCCGATCAGCACGGGTTCGAAGCCGTCTGGTTTCCTGAGCGGCATTTTCACGCCTTCGGCGGCTTCTTCCCGAACCCGTCGGTCGCCGCAGCCGCCGTGGCGGCGCGCACGTCACACGTGCAGATCCGTGCGGGCAGCGTCGTCCTGCCCTTGCACGATCCGCTACGCGTGGCCGAGGAATGGGCAATGGTGGACAACCTGTCCGGCGGGCGAATTGGTCTGTCACTCGCGCCCGGCTGGCAGGTTCGGGACTTCGTTCTGAACGCGGGAGGATTTGACGCGCGATACGACACGCTTTGGCAGCATCTCGACATTCTTACCTCCGCCTGGTCGGGCGCGCCGGTGCGGCGCCGGGACGGGCGTGGAGTAGAAGTGGAGGTGCGGGTCTTTCCCAGACCGGTCTCGGAACGGCTGAAGACCTGGCTCACCATCGGCGGGTCGCCCGAGGCGTTCGAGGCTGCGGGTGCTAGGGGGATGAACATCTTGACCCATCTTCTGGGTCAAGGCACCGAAGACCTGGCCGCTAGGGTCGACGCCTATCGCAGGGCACGCGCGGCGCACGGACATGACCCAGGTCACGTGACGCTGATGCTGCACAGCTATATCGCCGAAGACGCGGAAGAGATCGACAGGGCCGTCAAGGCGCCATTCATGGCCTATCTGGAAAGCTCCCTCAACCTCGCGGTGGGGGCCGGGGCAGGGCAGGATACGGCCTCTCTGATCGAGGCAGCCTATGAACGGTATCTAAGCACCTCGTCGCTGATCGGCACGGCACAGTCTGTCCAGCCGATGCTGCGCCGTTGCGCCGAGATCGGCGTGGACGAGATCGCCTGCCTCGTCGATTTCGGGGTCGAATGCGATACCGTC
This sequence comes from Consotaella aegiceratis, assembly GCF_036541425.1. Classification (NCBI taxonomy): domain Bacteria; kingdom Pseudomonadati; phylum Pseudomonadota; class Alphaproteobacteria; order Hyphomicrobiales; family Aurantimonadaceae; genus Consotaella; species Consotaella aegiceratis. The sequence goes on along the minus strand of NZ_JAZHFT010000048.1, from coordinate 27,562 downwards.
CTGTCCGCTCTGCCGCGCCTTGCCGATCTTCTTGAAGACACGGCGGAGGTGGATGCACTTCCGTTGCCTGCATCGCGGGCTGCGCGGGATCACGCCGATTGGATCCTCGACGAAGGCGTGACCCACGTCCAGGGCACGCCCGCCTTCTTCCAGGTGTTGTTGAACACGGACACGGGCAAGGCCGCCCTACGCCGGTTGCGCGTGATCTGCGTCGGCGGCGAGGTTGTGCCCGAGGATTTTGCCGCCCGGATCGCACAGCATTCCGAAGCGCGGGTCTTCAACATGTATGGCCCGACCGAAACCACAATCTGGTCGGCGGTGCGCGAGTTGACAGGCTGTGTGGGTCAGGACGGCATGATCGGCGGCCCGATCGCCAATACGGGCCTCGTGGCCTTGGATCAGGCCGGCCGGCCCGTGCCCCGGATGTGCCGTGGCGTGCTCCACATCACTGGCGCGGGCGTCGCGCCCGGATATTGGCAGGAGTCAGAGCGGACGGCGCAGGCATTTGTCCCCAACCTGTGGGACGATCTGTCGAAGCGCGCCTTCTGCACCGGTGATATCGTGACCTTTGGCGAAGATGGGCGCCTGCAGTTTCTGGGGCGCAGCGATCATCAGTTGAAGATTCGGGGATATCGCGTCTCGCCCCCCATGATCGAAGCGGAGTTGATGCGCCTACCGGGCGTGTCCGCCGCCACGGTTCTGGGCGTGCCGCAGGCCGAGGGCGAGAGGCTGGTCGCCTGTGTGGTACCGGAGGCGGGCGCGGAGGTAATGGAGCAGGACGTGCGGCGCGCACTGTCCAGGCGGTTGCCAGCCTACATGATCCCCGCGCAAGTGCATATCCGACAGGCGCTGCCCCGGACCCCAAACATGAAGATCGACCGCAGGGCGTTGCGGGCGGAACTGGCACAGGGCGGTCCGGCGGCACGGCCTGCCGTGCCTTCGTCGGTGGCGAACGGCGCACTCCTTGAAGACCTGCGCGGGTTATGGCAGCGCCTTCTCGGTCGGGAGGAGATCGATCCGCACCTCGGATTCTTCGATCTGGGCGGCAATTCGCTCCTCCTGTCGCAGATGCAGGCCGAGGTCCTGCGCGACCACGACGTTGCGCTGTCGGTGGCTGACGTCTTCGAAGCGCCCACGCTGGCCGGTCTGACCGATCTGGTGCAGGCCCGTCAGGCCTTGGCAACTGGCGCAGAGGGAGCCGCCGCGGACACTGGGGGGGCCGCCATAGACGCGGCCCGCGCACGCAATCGCCGTAAGCGCGATCTGTCGCGCCGCCGCCGGGTGGTGTCCTGATGCGGTATCGCCCGCCTCACTCCCCCGAAGATGCCGTCGCGGTGATTGCTGCGGAGTGCTATTTTCCCGGAGCCGTTGGGCTCGACGCCTATTGGGATTTGCTGAGGAACGGGAAAAGCGGGCTCAAGGCGGTCGAGGCGGACGCGCCGGCCGAGCCGAACTTCGTCGCCGTCCGCAGTTGTCTGGACCATCCCGGGGCCTTCGATCACACCTTCTTCGGCCTCTCGCCCACCGAGGCGGCGCTGCTGGATCCGCAACACCGCTACTTGCTGGAATTGTGTCAGGGCATGTTTGACCGCGCCGCCCTCAGACCCGACGAGGTGGAGAGCCATGTGGGGGTCTTTGTGGGCGTGGGTCTGCAAAGCTATCTCATCCACAACCTTCTTACCCGTCCCGATTTGAAGGAGCGCTATACCGAACAGCAGATATTCTTTGCCAACGACAAGGGATTTGCCGGGGCGCGGCTGGCGCATACCTTTGATTTCAAGGGGCCATGCGTGGGGGTGGACACGGCCTGTTCCACCTCGCTTGTCGCGATCTATGCAGCCATCCAGGCATTGCGGAGCGGGGAATGCGATCTGGCCGTGGCAGGCGGGTCGAGCCTGAACCTGTTCGCCGCCAGGGGGTATCGGTGGCATGAGGGCGGTGTTTCCTCCCGAACGGGGCTGTGCCGCCCGTTCTCGGATGCCGCTGATGGCACGCTGTTCGGCAGCGGCGCCGGGTTGGTCCTGCTGAAGCGGGCCGAAGATGCGCTCGCCGACGGGGACCCGATCCTCGCCTTTGTGCTGAATGCGGCCAGCAACAATGACGGCGCGCAGAAATCGAGCTTTGCGGCGCCCTCGACCCGGGGACAGATGAACGTCATCGCCGACTGTCTGGAAGGGGCCGGGATCTCGGCCCGGACGATCGGTTATGTCGAGGCGCATGGCACGGGCACGCGGGTGGGCGATCCGATCGAGTTCGAAGGCCTGAACCGGATATTCCGCAATTACGAGGCAGCGCCGCGCAGTTGCGGGCTGGGTTCGGTCAAATCGAATTTCGGGCATCTGGATGTGGCCGCCGGGATTGCGGGGTTTCTGAAGGTCGTTCTGGCCTTGCATCACCGTCAGATCCCGCCCACCCTGCATGCCGACCGGCCCAATGCTGCTCTCGATCTGGAAGACAGCCCGTTCTTTCTGGTCAATACATTGCGGGACTGGCCCGAGCCGCCCGGACATCCGCCGCGCGCCGGTGTCAGCTCTTTCGGGATCGGCGGGACAAACGCGCATGTCGTGCTGGAAGCGGCGATCGAGATCCCGGATCGTCACGATCGGGCGGCGCCTGCGACGGGGCCGGTCGTGTTCCCGCTCTCTGCAGGGTCGGACGATGGCCTGCGCATCGCGGCGGGGCGCATCGCCGCCGCGCTGGACGAGCAGGATCCGCTGGCGGTCGCGCAGGCCCTGCATCGGTGCCGCACGCCCCGGTACCTGCGGCGTGCGGTCATCGCACCCGATGCGGCGCAGGCGCGCAGGGTCCTGGAAGAGGTGGCGGGCGGCCCGGGTGGCGGGGCCACGAAAGCCCTGCGCGCGCCGAAGCTGGCGTTTCTGTTCCCCGGGCAAGGCGGGCTCGGCAATGCCTGCGACACGCAGCTGTATCGGCAAGCGTCGGAGTTTCGCACCGCCTTTGACGACTGCGCCGCAGCGTTCCGGGGCCATCTGGGCCTTGATCTGACCGCGCGGTTCCGGGCAGGGGGCGCAATGCTGGATCTGACCGACACACGGATCAATCAGGCCTGGACCTTCGCGCATTCGCTTGCCGCCCACGCGCTGTTGGAGGCGCGGGGTCTGACGCCCGACATCCTGATCGGTCACAGCCTGGGAGAGTTGAGTGCGCTCTGTGTCGCGGGGGCGTTGCCCCTGGATGCTGCCACCCGGCTGATCGCCACACGCGGGGCGCTGATGGCGCGGCTGGAGCCGGGGGCAATGGCCGCCGTCGGCCTGCCCGAGGCCGCGCTTGCCGAGCTGTTGCCGCCGGGCCTCGACATCGCGTCGGTCAACGGGCCGTCCGCTTGCGTGGTGTCGGGCCGGACCGAGGTGGTTGACCGGTTGGAAGAGATACTCCGCACCCATGGCGACGCCCCTGTCTTTCTGCGCAGGCTCAAGGTGACCCGCGCGTTTCACTCTCACCTCATCGAGCCCATCCTGGACGCATGGCGCGAGGCCGTGTCGGCCGTGCCGGTGGAAGCAACCCGGGTGCCGGTGATCTCCAATCTCGACGGGCAGGTGCTGCCGTCGGGCTTTGTGCCCGATCCCGACTATCTGGTGGCGCTGATGCGGCGCCCGGTGCGGTTTCTGGCGGGGCTGGAAACGCTGGCCGGCCAGGGTCCGACCGCGGCGCTGGAAGTGGGCTCGGGCTCTGTTCTCGCTGGATTCGCTCAGCGCGCAGGCCTTGATGGGTTGCAGGCGACCCCCCTCACATCGGACCAGATACAGGCCGAGGACCCGGCCTTGTCCGCGATGGCGCGGCTGTGGGAGATGGGCTGCGTCGTTGACGGGCTGACCCCCCCGGCGCCAGAGGGCTTCTGGGCGCGCCCCGCGCTGCCGCCGACCCCGTTCGAGCGGACGGAGCACTGGATCGAACCGGGCGAGGCGGCGCTCTCTGCCGCCCCGCCGTCCCCGCCCTCGGATGTGTGGCGGATCGAGACCGAAACGCCCCGCGTGGAGGCAAATGCCGCAACGCTGTCGCCGCTGTTGCGGTTGGGGGATGTGCTGGTCGCCTGGGGGCGGCTGGAGGAGATCGGGCACGATGTCGTGTTTGCCGGCCCAGCGCTTCCCCAGCCCGGCGCAGAGCGGGCACGGCTTCACGGGATCTGGGCCGCCCAGCCAGATGCGCGGCTGATCCTGTGGACCGACGGGCAGGCCCCGCAGGCGGCGGATCAGATCCGGCAGGTGATGCAGGGCGTTGCCCTGGCGGCCGGACCGGGGCCGGAGACCGTGTTTGTGCTGGGGCCCGGCGACCCGCATCTGGACTACGCCACCCGGGCGCTGGCGCAGACATGGACGACGGCGCAGATCGTGCGCAGCATCTGCCCGGCAGATCCGCAGGTCCTGACGGCGCCAATCGATCCGACCGCCGTCCGCCAGGTCTGGCACCCGCGCAAGGGATGGCTGCGCTGGCACCGCGCGCCATCCTCTGCGGGGTCTGTACATTCGGCGCCGACCGTGATTGTCGGGCAGGGCGGGTTGGCACAGGCCGCGCGGCTGCGCTGGCCGGAGGCCCGGGCCGCGTTGGCGCCGGGGCCGGATGGATCTCCGGATCTGCCTTCACCCAGCGCACCGCCGAGCAGCGTGTCGTTCAACTCCGACATGGCGCAGGCCGGGCAGACGCTGGATGCGCTGGCCATCGGGTATGTTCACGCTGCGTTCGGCGAGGACCTGGCGCGCCATCTGGCAGGGGGCCCGCAGGACAGCGTGACCCTGTCAGCGGTCATCGGCATTGTGCCACCGTTCACGCGGTTCTTCGGGCAACTGCTCGCGGCGCTCGCCGCGCGGGGGCTGCTGACCGCAACCGGCGGAGGATACGGGCTGGGGGCCGCGTCGTCTGACGCCCTGGATCTCGACAGCCTCCAGCGTGCCGTGCGGTGCCAGATCAACGGATTTGACCCGGTCCTGTCTCTGCTCGATCGCTGCGGGCGCCACCTGAAACAGGTGCTGACAGGACGAGTCCCCGGCGCCTCGGTCATCTTTCCGGACGGCGCGCTGGAACAGGCGGATCTGGCCTTCAAACAGATCGTGGCGGCCACGAATTTCACCCGATGCGTGGAGGAGCTCGCCCGATGGGTGACCGAAAGGCCGCGGGAGCCGCAGGGGCGGCGAATCCGCGTGCTGGAAGTCGGTGCGGGCAAGGGGGAGCTGACCTGGCGCATCGGGCCGGTTCTCAACGCGCTTGGCTGCACTTGGCACTTCACCGATATCGGTCCGACCTTCGTGCGGCAGGCGCGGGAGACCCGCGCGCGGTTCGGCATCGATGTGATGGCCTTTGATCGGGCTGATATCTCGGATCTGGCGGGCGCGGCACTGGAGCCCGACTATGACCTGATCCTGGGTTTCGACGTCGTGCATGCGACGCCGGATCTGGAACGCTCGCTCACGGCGTTGAAGGAGCGGCTGGCCCCCGGTGGCGCCCTGGCCCTGATCGAGGCGACGCGCCCGGCTCTCTGGAACGATCTGATCTGGGGCATGACGCCGGAATGGTGGTCGTTCACCGACACCGACCGCCGCAGGGAGAGCCCGCTGGTGCCACCCGAGACATGGCGAGAGGTCGCAGCGCGGGCGGGGTTTGACCGCGTCGCGATCACGCGGCAGCCGGGCCTGAGCGGTGATGACACCTATGCGCTGATTACCGGGGTGACCGCAGATCCTGGCGTGCAGGTGGCGCAGGCGTGGACAGCCGTTCCGGCCGATCTCGGCCCCTCGGATCACGTGTTGATCGACCTGACGGCGCGGGGCGGGGTGCCGGCCTCGCTCCATGAGGTCGAGGGCAGCTTGGCCCTGGCCGAGGACGTCGCGTTCGCATCGCCCGCGCAGGTGACTCTTGTAACCGATGACCGGCGCGTGGCCGACGCATTGCGCAATGCGGACGTGACCGGAGCGGCTGCGGTTACCATGGTCTGTGTGGAGCCTGCGCCCCAGGTCTGGGATGAGGCGCTGACGCAGATTGTGCAGGTGCCGCGCGGCGTCGGTCCGGTCTCGCTGACCCGACAGGACGCAATCGCTTCCGAAGGCAATGAGCCGGAGCAGTCCGACGGCGAACGGATGCTGGACCTGTGGCGTGAGGTCTTCGGCGATTCCACTCTGCGCTCCGACCAGAACTTTCACGATCTGGGGGGCGATTCACTTGTTGCGGCTCAGCTTGTGTCCTGGGTGCGCACCCGGTTCGGCGCCGACATCTCAATCGAGACGCTCTTTGAGCATGCCACCCCCGCCGGGCTAGCCCGGCATCTGGTCGAACGGGGGGGCAGGGAGACCATCGCCCTGCCTGTATTGCGGCGGTGGCCAGGGCAGGGGAACATTCCCCTGTCAGAGACGCAGAAGGCGCTTTGGTTCTCGGCCATGCTGCAAGAGGACCGAGCGATCTACAACATCCCTGGCGCCATCCGCCTGACCGGCGCGCTGGACTATCCTGCTCTGACGGAGGCGTTGAAGACCCTCCTAGCCACCCATGATGTGCTGCGCCTGCGGATCTCTGAAGAGGATGGTATGCCTGTCGCCCGACTTGCCGAGCAGGTCGAGATCGATCTGACACCGCAGTACGTGTTCGAGGCCGATCTGATCCGGATCGCCAATGCATTCGGCAAGGTCTATTTCAAGTTTGATCGGCAGATGTTTACAGCCCGGCTGCTGCGGCTGGCACCGGACGATCACGTCCTGCTGGTGAACATGCATCACATCGTTTCGGACGGGTGGTCTCTGGGCCTGATGGTGGGGGAGCTCATTCGGACCTATGATCGTAGGTTGCAGTCTGATCCGGCTATGCCGGTACCTGCATGGCGTTACGTGGATTTCGTCGATTGGGAACGGCGCAGGCTAACCGATGCGGTAGTCGAGACAGAGTTGGCGTTCTGGCGCAACTATCTGAAGGGCGCGCCCGCGATCTCACCGCTGGTGGAACGCGCAGGTACAACCGGCGCCGTGGGGACGATCCTATCGGATGTATTCCGCTTTAAGCTTGAGCCCGAACTGAGCGCCGGGGTGCTCGCAGCGGCAGACCGGTACCACATGACACCATTTATGTTCTTGCTGTCGGGTTTCAGCCTATTGATTGCGCGTAGGACCGGCGCGCAGGATATCGTTGTGGGAACGACGCTGGCTAATCGGTACCTGCACGAATTCGAAGGCATTATCGGTCCGTTTGTTAACAATGTCGCGATCCGCAATAAGCTGGATCTGGCGGGCACGATCGCCTCCACGATGGACAAGGTCAAGGCTTCGGTTCTTGAGGCGTTTGCCCATGGGCTTCTGCCCTTTCACCGGGTCGTGCGGGACATGGGCCGTGAGCGGCACGGGAATGTGACGCCGGTCATTCAAGTACTATTTGTCTGGCAGAACCTGGAGGTCAACCTCTCGCTCCCTGGGTTGGAGGCACGCCAACTCGATATCGATGATGTGTTCACCAAGTTCAGCCTCAGCCTTTTCATGGAACGGCGAGAAACCGGGCTGATCGGCAAAGTGGTCTTTGACGCCGGCGTCTTCTCCACGTCCGAGATTGCCAAGCTGATTGCCGAATTTGGAGATCTCCTGCGTGTACTCGTGGCGGCAGAGTCCCGACAACGGGTATCCGACGCTTCCCCCCCCCCCCCGGCGGTCGCGCCGAGACCCACATTCAGCCGCTATCGCCTTTCGAACAACTGATCCCGAGATACGGAGTATCCAATGACTGGAACCCTGCCAAAGTTCGGACGCCGAGCCCTGCCGGACAATCCGGCGCTGGTCTCACAATCGGTCCGGCCCGGCAAGACATTGCCGTGGATTGTCAAGGCGTCCCGGCCCGATCTGGCGCTAAACGATTGGCTCGACGACAATATGGCCGAGATAGATGCGCGCCTCCTCAAACATGGAGCAATCCTGTTCCGGGGGTTCAGGCCACGGGATCTAGCCGGGTTTCAGAAGACGACCGAAAAGCTGACACGAACCCTTCTAAAGGATTACGGCGATCTGCCGAAAGAGGATGCGCAGGGCGACATCTACAAATCGACGCCCTATCCCGCAGACAAAATGATTCTCTTTCACAATGAAAGCTCGCATCTGACCTGCTGGCCCACACGGCAGTTCTTCATGTCGGTGATCGTGGCCAAGTCGGGCGGCGAAACCCCAATTGTCGATTGCCGTCAGGTGTTACAGGCGCTACCGCGCCATATCACCGATCCGCTGTTGGCACTTGGTCTATGTTACGTGCGCACCTTTGTGCCAAATTTTGACGTCAGCTGGCAGGCCTTCTTCAAGACCGACGTCAGAGCCGAGGCAGATGCGCTCTGCCGCGCTGCGGGGATGGAGCCAGCCTGGCGGGGCGAGGACATCATGCAGGTGCGCAATCGGGCCCCGGCGGTGATCCGCCATCCGGTGACGGGAGAGATGAGCTTCTTCAATCAGATCGCGCTCCACCATCCGTCCTGTCTGGATGTCGAGGTGAGGATGTCCATGGAGAGTTTCCTGGGACCCGACGCGCTGCCGCGCAATGTGACCTACGGGGATGGCACGCCCATCCCCGACGCTCATGTGGCCGAGATTGGGCGGGTTATGGACGATCTTAGCGTGGCGGACCCCTGGAATGAGGGTGATCTCATCATGCTCGACAACATGCTGGTGGCGCATGCGCGCAGGCCCTTCTCCGGCCCGCGCAAGATTGTCGTGGTCCTCGGCGACCCGGTCAGCCTGGATCAGGTCGAGTGCCCGTCTAGTCTGCAGGAGCAGGTATAATGAATGACGCCCCGGTCGACCATGAAACGTATCGCGCAACCCCCCAGCAATTTGCCGCGCGGGCCGGGACCCTGCCAGCGCAGATCGGTTTTAACCTCGTCACCTCCGTGTCTCGGGATCAGATATGTGAGGCTATCACGCGTGCTCTTGCCGCGCATGAGATTTTTCGCACTCGTCTGATCGAGGCCGCCACCATCGAGGAGTCGCGGCAAATCGTGGGCGGTCCTGCGCCGTCTCTCTGGGCGGAAGAGGCGAACGCAGACGGGATTCGTGCCAGCGTAGTGCCGTGCACGGAAGGGGGCTGGTCGATCACCCTAACTCTGCCGCCGGGCCTGCTGGACTTGCACGCGCTATCCCGGCTGCCGCTGGAAATCGTGTCGCATCTAGATGGCAACGCCCGTGACGATCACATGCACTATGCCGATGTAAGTGAGCGGTTGATCGAAGAGGCGCTGATGGCTCCCGACCGTGCACAGCCCTTCTCCGATAGCTGGGCTGGGTCCGGGCCGGAGGCAGCCGGTGAGGCACACTTCAGCCATGAGGCCGTGGCCCTGCGGCGCTGGCTTGAGGACCACGATCTGGCGCGAGGCGCCGAAGGGCGGACCGAGGCGGCGCTGGTGCACACTGTCACTACGCTTGCCCTCGCACATGCAGGGGCGGAAGCGGGCCTGTTGCACTTTCAGACCGATGCGCGAGGCTATGCTGAGTTCGACAATGTGATGGGGCCCTTCACCGCCGCTCGAGATGTGCCGATCTCGGCGCCTAGAGCTCAGCCTGTAATTGGGGCTGTGCGGGCCTGTGCCGATTGGCTGCCGCTTTTTGCCCAGCAACAATACCGCGTGCAGGTAGCTGATCTTGCCAGCTCGGCCGCCACCTGGGCGTTGGCCTATGCGCGTCTGCCCGACGATCATCGCATCACGTTCGACCCGTCACGGATCGCGTTCGGGGGAGAACCAAAGACCCCATATTCCATCGAGATCCTGGAATACGGCGACAGGCTCCACGGAGTGGTGCGGGTTGACCTGGCGCAGGGCGGGGCGGAGGCCGCGGCAGGCGTGGCGACGACCCTTTGTGCCATGCTCGATGCGCTGGTGGGCACGGCCGAAACCAGTGACGACCTGTGCAGGGCATCTGCCGCGCAGCCAACTGGTGAGGCGGGGGAGCTCGAAGCACCCGCCCCGACATTTCTCGAACTCTATCATGCCTGTGTCGCCAGACATGGCGCACTGCCGGCGTTCCGAATGCCGGAAGGCACTTCTTGGAGCTATAAGGAGCTGGACCGCCGCGCGGCAGCTTTTGCCGAAGTCCTGGAGAATGACGGCGTGAGCTTCGGTGACCGCGTTCTCTGCGCCGCTGAGATGAGCCCGGCCTATCTGGTGGCCCTGCTGGCAACCTGGAAACTCGGGGCGACCTTTGTCGCCGTCGCCCCCGACCGGGATGCCCAGGCCGAGGCACTGACACTGCGCGTGGCGCCGTCGAAACGGCTTTCCGCCGGGCGGTCCTGGCCCGACGGTGCTGCGGCGCTGGATGTTGACGCATGGCTGGCCGATGTGGCGGTGTCAGCGACGCCGCCGGCGCCCCGGCCTATGCCTTCGTCGGAGGGACTGGCCTATGTCATGTTCACCTCCGGCTCGACCGGCGTGCCGAAAGGAGTCGAGATATCGACCCGGGCGGTTGCGACCTATCTCGCCGCCTCGCAGGCGATGTTTGCGTTCGGTCCGGGGCAGACGCTGGCTTCGCTTGCGAGCCCGGCGACGGATTTTGGCCTCACGATGACCTTGGGGGCACTGGCTCATGGTAGCACGCTAGCCATCCTGCCCGAGGCGTGGCGGCTGGACGGAGCGGCGCTCTGGCCGGGCCTTGCCGATCTGGGCGTCACGGCGCTGAAAATCATCCCCTCTCATTTTCGGAGCCTAGGGGGCGAGGAACATCACGGCAAGATACAGTCGCTCGACACGTTGATCTTTGGCGGAGACCGGCTGCCCCGCGATCTGGTGGCAAAGGTTGCAGACGCTCGCGCCGGTCTGCGCATGTTCAACCACTACGGCCCGACAGAGAGTTGTATCGGCGCAGTGGCCGGACCGGTCGCCGTCCGACCGCTACCGGGCTTTGCCGACCTCGGCGCTCCGCTGCCTGGCTATGCAACCTGCGTCGCGGACGCGGCCCTGTCGCCAGTCCTTCCGGGATGTGTCGGGGAGTTGCTGATCGCCGGCCCGGCGCTGGCCGAAGGGTACCTGAACGATCCGGAAGAGACGGGACGACGGTTCATTATCCTCGGGGCGCTGCGCTGGTATCGCACGGGTGATCTGGTGCGCCGTGCATGGTCTGGCCCGAATCTTGCTTTTCTGGGACGTCGGGATCGTCAGGTCAAGGTGCGGGGGCACCGCGTTGAACCCGACGCGATCGAGGGCCTTTTGCGCACCGCAGCCGGTGTGCGCGAAGCGGTGGTCCTGAAACCAGCAGGCTCGGAAGCGCTGGTGGGGTTTGTCGTTCCCGATGCTTCGGTGAGCCTAGATACAACCGCTCTTCGGACCTTTCTAGAAGGGAAGCTGCCGGATGCGATGGTCCCGTCGCGCCTGACCGCCATCGAGGCGCTGCCACGTCTGGCCAACGGCAAGATTAACACCCGGGCGCTGGAGGATCTGTTGCCCTCGGTGACGGAGGACGCGGGCGCGCCGCCACAGGGCGTGATCGAAGAGGGAATTGCCGGGATCTGGAGCGAGATCCTCAACCGTGACCAGATCGGGCGGCATGACGTCTTCTTCGCAATCGGCGGACATTCCTTGCAGGTCATGCAATGTCTGTCCCGCATGTCGCAACGGCTGGGTGGCTCTGTCTCGATCAAGGCGTTCTTTGCCAATCCCACCATTGCGGGGCTGGCTGCGCATTTCGATACTGCACACCAGGCTGTGACCGTGACGCCGGAGGAAGCGAAGCCGCTCTCACGGTATCCCCTGTCGAAATCTCAGATGCGGATCTGGGCGATGGAGCAGATGCTGGATCTGGGCAGTGCCTATCACATTCCCTCTCTGATCGAGCTGGAGGGCCCCCTTGATGTGGCGGCGCTCCAGGCCGCTCTAGACGTATGCCTGTCCTATCATTCAATCTTCCAGAGCCGGTATGTGGAGGAAAAAGACGGCACCATATCCATGCGCTTTGCGCCGTATGAGCCGCTTATCCTCGACGTGGTCCAGGTGGCAGATGCCGAGGACGCGGCGGACCGGGCGCTGGCCCTTTCTCGGCAACCCTTTGATCTGGAGAATGGTCCGCTCTGTCGTGTGGCGCTCTACCTGATCAGCGAGACGCGGCATTATCTGGCCCTGTGTCTGCACCATATCGTGTCGGACGGGTGGTCGACCGGGTTGCTGGTCGCTGATCTTTCAGAGGCCTACCGCGCCGTGGCCTCCGGCCGGACGTTTGCGCCCGAAGGCGCGCGAGCATCCTATGCCGAATTTGTAGCGTGGGAGGCCTCCGACATCCATCAGGCCACCATCGCGCGGGATCTGACCTATTGGCGCGAAAAGCTGAAAGGGGCCGAGGCGCAGATCGATCTGCCCACATCTTTTGTTCGCCCCGCGACGCCCACATTCCGGGGAGGGCGCGTGCCGTTTGCCCTGACCCCTGATCTGGCGGTCGGGCTCAAGGCATTCTGCGCCGCGCGCGGGATTACAGCGTTTGCGTTTCTGGCCGCGACGATCCGCAGTTTTCTGGCTGCGCAGGCCGAACAGGCCGACTTCAACATTGGAACGGTTGTGGCAAATCGGCGCGACCATCGGTTCGAGCGCACTGTCGGTTGTTTCTTCAACACAGTCGTGCTGCGCAATCTAGTGGATGTGACCGCGCCGTTCACCACGGCGCTGGCGGCCGAGCATGACACAATCATCGACGCGCTCGACCATCAGGCGGCCCCTTTCGACGACGTTGTCAAGGCGCTTGGTGTGGACCGTCCGCTAGGTGAAGTGCCATTGTTCCAGGTCATGCTGGTCGTCCAGAACGGCATTGATACCGAGCTTCGTTTTCCGGGCCTGACGGCCCGGGCGGTGGACCTGCCCTGGCAGGCGTCGAAGTTCGATCTGACCTTTGATCTCTCGGTCTCTGCCGACGGGGTGGCGGGGCAGATCGAATTCAGTTCGGATCTGTTCTCGACTGAGCGGATCGCGCTGATGGCCGTGCAACTGGAGGTTTATGTCCAAAGGATACTGAATGCGCCTGAGGCTGATATCCTCACCCTTCTGCATCAGGGAGCGGTTGGCACCGCCCTTGCGCCAGTTGAGATATTGGGACCGGAGCGAGAAATCGCGCTGGCGGATGCGGTGCCGATACGCCTATGGCGGGCCCTGTCGGATCCTGCCGAAAGGCCAGCCCTGATCATGGGTGACAGGACCCTCACATATGACGGTCTGCGCGCGCAGGCACTGCGGCTCTGCGCCGGGTTTGCTGCCCTCGGCGGGTCACGGACGAGCCCAATCGTGATTTATGCGGAGCGCGGGCCAAGCCAGGTGGCCGCCATGCTCGCCTGTCTCTGGTCGGGCCGCGCCTATGTGCCGGTTGATCTGGAAACTCCTCTCCGGCGCCTGCAAGACATCATCGCGCAGGCGGCTCCGGCAGCGGTGCTGACGGATACGTCATTGCTGCCATGGGCCGCCGCCACCTTACCCTGCCAAGTGATCAACATAGCCGGGGCACAGGCGACTACCGACGTCGCGCCCGCGGCGGTGGCGCTTGGGGATACTGCCTATGTGATCTTCACTTCCGGCTCGACAGGCGTGCCCAAAGGGGTCGAAGTGACACACGAGGCGCTCGCCAACTTCTTCGCGGCGATGGACCGGGTTCTGATGCCCGAGGCCGGGGCCAAGGCGACCTGGATCAGCGTGTCCAGCATCGCCTTCGACATCTCCGTCCTCGAATTGCTCTGGCCATTGTGCCATGGGCAAAAGGTAGTCATCCAGCGGCGCGGCCCGTCAGCAGCCGAGTACGCGGCGCGATTGGCGCAGAAGGCCCCGGCCTTGAGCCTGATGTATTTCGCGGATGAAGAGGCGTCGGCGGGGCACGGAAAATACGATCTTTTGATGGCGGGCGCGCGATTTGCAGATGACAATGGCCTCGCCGCCGTCTGGACGCCCGAGCGCCACTTCGGCGCGTTCGGCGGCAGCTTCCCCAATCCCGCCATCTCGAGCGCCGCGATTGCTGCGGTGACTTCGCGCATTCAGATACGCGCAGGCAGCGTGGTGCCTGCGTTGCACCATCCGATGCGTCTGTGTGAAGACTGGAGCATGATCGACAACCTGTCGGGTGGGCGCGTCGGGATCTCCTTTGCGTCTGGCTGGCAACCGCATGATTTCGTCTTCAACCCTCAGGCCTATTCCGACCGCAAGGCGCATATGATTGAGGCGATTGAGGCCGTGCGGGCGATCTGGCGGGGCGCAGCCTATCATGGGACGAGCGGGCAGGGGGAGCCGGTTGAACTTTACTGCCGGCCCGCGCCGGTGCAGTCCGAGCTGCCGTTCTGGATGTCCTCGGCCGGCAATCCCGCGACCTTTGTCTCCGCCGGGGAGATTGGTGCCAATCTGCTGACCCACATGCTTGGCCAATCGCGCGCGGATCTAGCGGAGCGGATTGCGCTTTACCGCGACGCGCGCACTAGAGCGGCGCATCCGGGGCGTGGCCTTGTCACCGTCATGCTGCACACTTTCGTGGATGACGATCCTGCTCGGGCGCGTGCTCTGGCTGACGGGCCGTTGAAAGCATATCTAGCAACCTCCCTCGACCTCGTCAAACCGCTTGCGGCAGAGCGTGGCTTTGCCGCCGACAGTCTATCTGAGGCGGATCTCGATAGCCTTCTCGACCATGCGGTGGAACGCTATGCCACCCAGGCCGGGCTGATTGGGTCGCCTGCCTCATGCGCGTCCTTCATTGCGGATCTGGCCGAGATCGGCGTCGACGAGGTCGCTTGCCTAGTCGATTTCGGAGTGCCCGAGGCCAAGGTCATTGAGGCCTTTCCGCGTTTGCTGGATGTCCAACGTGAGGTTCTGGACCGTTTGTACCAGACTGGAACGGCGCAGACCACGCGGGACGAGGATGTGCTGGACCTGATCGAGCGTCACGAGGCCACGCATCTGCAATGCACGCCAGCCCTGGCCCATGTGCTGTGTCTGTCGGATCAGGCGGCGCGGCTGAGTGATCTCGAACAGATGCTGGTCGGGGGCGAGGTGCTGTCCGATGCGCTGGCAGAGCGGCTGACCGACCTGCGGCGAGGGGGAGCGCTCTTCAACATGTATGGCCCCACCGAGACTACGATCTGGAGCAGTTTCAGCAACGTGGGAGTGGGGCCTGTGACGCTCGGCCTGCCGGTGCTGAACACGCGGTTTCGGGTCCTCTCCCCTCATGGGTATCCGGTACCGCAGGGCTGGCGAGGGACGCTGGCCATTGGTGGGCTCGGCCTCGCCGCCGGATATCTCGGCCAGCCGGAGCGCACGGCGCAGGCTTTTCTGCACGATGCCGAGGGCGTGCGCTGGTTCGATACGGGCGATACGGTCACCCTGTCCGAAGCCGGTGTTCTGAGCTATCTGGGCCGCAAGGATGGCTTCGAGAAGGTCAATGGCTTCCGCGTCGAAACCCGCGAGATCGAAGCGGCCTGTGAGGCATTGCCGGAGGTGGAGACGGCCCTAGTGCGGATCCAGCGCTCGGGCGATGTGCTGTCGGAGACAGCACAAATTCTGGCCTTCCTCAAGCCGAGGGCGGGGCAAACGCTCCCGTCCCGCTCCACCCTGCGGGCGGCCCTACTGGAGCGTCTGCCGCGTTATGCCTGCCCATCGGCCTTCTATCGGATCGATCGAATCCCGCTGACCATCAGCGGCAAAATCGATCGCCCCGCGCTTCGGCCCGAGGCGGCGCAGGCCCTGTCGGACCCGGTTCGTCCGGCCGGTGCGGAACCGGATTCGGCAACGGTTGGCATGCTGAAGACCCTATGGGCGGAGTTGCTGGGCCTGGAGGATGTTGGCGTTACTGACAACTTCTTCCATCTGGGGGGCGACAGCGTGTTGACCATTCAGATGGCCTCCCGCCTGCAGGCGGCGGGCTATGACGTTGCAGCGCGCCATGTGTTTGAACATCAGACCATCGCGGCACTGGCACCGCATCTGTCGGCTGGCCGCGCGCCCGTGGCGGTGTCGGTGGATGAAGTGGGGGAAGCGTTTGCGCTGACCCCGATTCAGGCTTGGTTCTTCGACCAGGTGAGAACGGATCGCGATCACTACAATCAGTCGCTGGCGCTGTGGCTCGATCCCAGGGTTACGCGGGCGATGGTGGACGATGCGCTCACTGCGCTGATCGCGCATCACTCTGCCCTGCGGCACCGGTTTGCATTGGTCGACGGCGTCTGGCAACAGGCGCCTATGGCTGCCGGGGGGCTGCCGTCGGTTTTGATGAGTCTGTCCGGTGCAGAGACTCTGGAGGCGGTCGCGGACAGGCTCCATACCAACCTTGACATAGGGACAGGGCGGCTGATGGCGGGCGCACTTATGCCGGGAGAAGGAGCAGGGCGGGCGACACTTGTTCTCGTCTTGCATCATCTGGCTGTGGATGGTGTGTCGTGGCGCATCCTGACGGAGGATCTGCAGACCCTTCTGCAGGCCGCCATAGATGAGGCAGAGGCGCCAGCGCTACGCGCCTCGGCCTCCTACGGGACGTGGCAAGCACATCTGGCGCGCCATGCGCGGACCATCGGCAACAAGGCGGCGCATGAGGCGTTACGCACGAGATTCCGCGGAGTCGTGCCTGATAGGATTCGCCCGGAAACGCGAGGCGCTAACATAGTCGCTGCAGCAGTCACACAGAGCCATGATCTGCCGCCGGAACTGGCGGAGGAGGTCTTGCGGGGCTTGCCCGGGCGTCTCGGCATCGCCACGCAAGAGGCGCTGCTGTCCGCCATGCATCTGGCGTTCTGTGAGGTGTTCGATCTGGATTCAATGGCGATCGATGTCGAAGGGCATGGGCGTGATCTGAATGCGCAGGATCCCGACACGCTGCGCAGTGTGGGCTGGTTTACGGCGCTCTTTCCGATCTGCCTCAGGGATGGGCGCGCCGATCTGGTGGGCCTGCTTCGTGCCGCGCAGGCCCAGCTTGCACCGCAGTCGCCAACGCATCAGGAGTTCGGATGCTTGGCCTATCTGCATCCTGACGCGGACGTGCGGGCGCGGGCACAGGCCCTGTCGAGCGATGTGATCTTCAACTATCTCGGCCAGACTCCCACCCGGGGTGGCTCGCCCGGCCCCGTGGCGTTGCGAAGCAGCGAGGTCGGTCAGAGGCACGCCCCGTCGCAGATCCGTCCGCATCTGTTCAACATCAACGCCATCGCCATCGACGGGGGAATCCGTGTGGAGTGGACCTATCCGCCCGACCTCTTCGACGCGGCGACGATCACGCGGCTAATCTCCGCTGTTACACAGTATCTGGAACGGATGGTCGCCCTTACCGAACTCGATGCCTCGAGTCCGATTGTGGATGAGTTCCAGGACGTCTCTCTCGACCACAATGAGTTCGACGCGCTTCTGACCGAACTGGAAGACCTCAGATGAAGGACGACAAGATACAGGACATCCTGCCGCTCCTGCCGGCGCAGCAGGGCATGTTGTTTCAAACGATGACGCGGCCCGATCGGGACAGTTTCGTCGTGTTCCTGTCGATGGAGATCGAGGGTCCGCTTGCGCCCGATGTGCTGGACGAGGCATGGCAGCATGTCGTCGCCAGCCATGATGCGCTGCGCACCGGCTTCTTCCGGCTGCAGACCCGCTCGCCGGTACAGGTGGTGTTTCGCAAAGTGTCCCTCGCGGTCGAGCATCTGGACTGGACGAATGAGACCGACCCCGGGGCCACGCTCGGCGCCCTCAAAGAAGGCATTCGCGCGACCGGTTTTGCCTTTGGCCGGGCGCCTCTGATGCGCGTTCACCTGATCCGGCGTGGCCCGTCGGCATGGACAATGCTCTGGTCCTACTACCACGCGATCCTTGATGGCGCCTCAGTCCCGCCGATATTGAAGCGCGTAATGAACACCTATTCCGCGCTCGCCGGATTGGGGGAAAGGCCGCAGTTTCGGGTCCCGCAGGCCAAGGACCATGTCCGTTGGTGGAAGTCCCGGCCGGTGGAAGCGTCCGAGGCATTCTGGCGAACCGAGTTGCAGGCGGTGACCGAAGCCTTCGTCACTGATCTAGAATTGTCGCCGTCCCACGAGAGCGGCGAGCCCAATCTCATGCGCTCCGAGCATCGCCTTAGTCTGACCGGGACCGAGCAACGCGAGGTGCAGGAATTTGCCCGCAGCAGCGGGGTGACTGTCGCCAACCTGATGGCCGCCGCCTGGTCACTGGTTCTGTCGCGCTTTTCCGACAGCGACACGGTTCTGTTCGGCGCGGTCCAACTCGGGCGGGATGGCGGTATCGGCGCGCCGGAGGATCTGGTTGGCTGTTTCATCCAGACCGTGCCCACCCGTGTGACCTGCCACCCGAATGCGCCGGTCCTGGCGTGGCTGCAGGAGCTTCAGAAGGCCGCGGCAGACAGGATGGCGCATGGTCATCTGGGGCTTGCTCGCATCCAGCGCTGTGCCTCCGCGCGGGAGAGCCAAGCTCTGTTCGGGACGCTTCTAGTCGTGCAGCCGATGCCGAGCGATGCGATCGAGGGCGACTTCGGCGATTTGTCGATTGGCAGGATCGAGATGGAGGAGTCCACCGACAGTCCGATCACGGCCTATGCGGTTGTGGGGCAGCAGATCGATCTGAAACTCGTAGGCGTAGGTCTTGCACCCCATGATCTAGGCCGGGCGCTACAGTACTGGCACGAAGCGCTGGTCACGATCTGCCGCGAGCCGCATGCCAAGCTCGATCAGTTGACGCTAACACCGGACTCCGACCGCAACCTGCTTCGGCAATTGTCGGGCCGGGCCGAGGCTGAGGCCCATGCGGATGCACCGGACATTATCACAGCCATCTGGACTTGGGCCGCGCGTCAGCCGGGCGCGCCCGCAGTGCATGATCCGGCCGGGTCTGTGGCCCATGGCGACCTAATCCTCGCGGCGGATCGGATCGCAGCCAACCTGTCGGCACGGGGCGTGGGGCCGGGGGATCGCGTCGCACTCATGCTCTCGCGCAAATGGACATTGGTGGCGGCCATTCTGGGTATCCTACGCGCCGGCGCGGTGGTGGTGCCGATCGACCCGCTCTACCCGCAGACGCGGCGCGCCATGATCATCTCGGACGCGGCCCCGAAGGTGCTGATCCATAATGCTGGCGCGGTCGATTGGGTCCAGGTGACCGACAACTGCATTGCGGCGGACATCGAAACGCTGCTGACCAGCGCGGCGCCTGTGTCGGCCCTGCCGATTGGGTCCATGGACTGCAACCATCCAGCCTATATCATTTACACCTCCGGCTCGACCGGGGTGCCTAAGGGCGTGATCCTTAGCCGCCGCAACATCGCAGGTTTTGCCGCCTGGGCCAGGGCCACCTATGCTGGCGAAGACCTCGCCGGAGTCGCTGCGGGCACGTCGGTCTGTTTCGACCTGTCGATCTTCGAAATCCTTGTGCCGCTCTCTGCCGGAGGCGCAGTCATTCTTTGCGACACGATTTTGTCCTTGCCGGCTCACCCCCGGCGGGCCGAGGTGCGTCTGATCAACACGGTCCCATCTGCGGCGGAGGCATTGCTGGCCGGTCGCGCATTTCCGGACACTGTGACGACGCTGAATCTGGCCGGTGAGCCGCTGAAGCGGGAAACGGTTGCCGCCATTCGGGCGCAGACCCGAGTCCGGCAGCTCAGCAATCTCTATGGCCCGTCGGAATGCACCGTCTACGCGACAGCAGAGGTACTTGACCCGGATCATAGTGGCAAACCTCTGATCGGCAGCCCGATCTCCGGCACGTTGTGCGTGATCCTCGACCGGCTTGGCCGCCTAGCCCCGATTGGCGCGGTAGGAGAGCTGTATCTGGGCGGGACAGGCGTCGGTATCGGTTACTGGCAGCGCGACGATCTGACAGCGGACCGCTTCGCCGAGCGGTCCGTGCGCGGGCTGGGGCGCCACCGGTTTTACCGGACTGGCGATCTGGTGCGCTGGCGGATGATCGGGGGCGGGTCCTATCGCCTGGAGTATCTCGACCGGAAGGACCGGATGATCAAGCTCAATGGTTACCGTGTCGAACCCGGGGAGGTCGAGGCCGTCTTGCGCCAGCACAATGAGGTGGCGGACATCGCCGTCTGCCGCTCGGTGCTCGCCGGAAATCAGGTTCTGCGCGCCTTCGTCGTGCCGGCGTTCGGAAGCGGACAGGAGCCGCGTGAGCTACAAGAATGGCTGCGCGACAGATTGCCCGCATTCATGATCCCTTCGCATATTGCGATGCTCGATGCCTTGCCTCTCACCTTGAACGGCAAGATCGATTACAAGGCGCTGGAAGCTCGCCCGCTGACCGTGGCCAATCCCTCTCCCTCGGACCAGTCGCCGGCCGCCAGCGACATCGCAGGCCGGATTGCGGCCATCTGGAAGGAGGTCCTGGGCCTTGACGCAGTGCCGCTCGATCGCGGCTTCTTCGAGTTGGGCGGTACGTCGCTTTCCCTTCTCGGGGTGCACCGGGCTCTGGTCGAGGCGGGGTTTGACGAGCTGCAGGTGGTAGATCTGTTGAGCCATACTACCATCGCGGAGCTGGCTGCACATCTTGACCAGGGGCAGGCTGCGCCCGCGCAAGACTCCATTAACGCGGTGAAGAAACGTGTGGCCGCCCGGCGGCTGAAGGCGGCGCAACGGCGGCGGGCGGAGGACCTGCAATGAAGGATACAGCGCCATTCCCCGATCTGAATGACGCGGTTGCGATCATCGGCATGTCTTGCCGGTTTCCCGACGCGACCTCGCCTGTGGCCTTCTGGGACAATCTGCTGGCCGGGCATGCTTCCATCCGTCCGTTGCGCCCCGATGAGGTGGCCGACACGCCCACGGCGCGCGCCATCAAGAGCGATCCCGGCTATGTGAACGCGGCCGCGCCGCTGGAAGGACTTGACCAGTTCGATCCTGACTTCTTCGACATGACCGAGCGCGAGGCCGAACTGTCCGATCCGCAATTGCGTCTACTGATGATGGCCTGCGCGGATGCGTTGCAGCATGCAGGCTATGGTGCCGGTTTAGGGGCGCAGCATGCCGGAGCTTATCTCGCGTGTCATCGCAGCGCGTATTTTCTGCGCAATATCCAGCCGCGCACCGATCTGATGCAGACCTTTTCCCGCCAGATCTCGAACCTCAACGAAAAGGACTTTGTGGCGACCTTTATTGCCAACAAGCTCAACCTCCACGGCCCTGCGATGACGGTTGCGACGGCCTGTTCGTCGTCGCTCGTTGCGGTGCATCAGGCCGTGAAGAGCCTTTTGACCTTCGAGTGCGACGTTAGCCTTGCCGGTGGCGCCTCCATCAATCCCGATCAGAACGTCGGCTACGTCTCTCGTCCTGGTGGGATCACGTCGGGTTCCGGGGTGTGCCGTGTCTTCGACGCTGGGGCAGATGGGACGGTGTTCGGGAGCGGCGCGGGGGTTGTCGTGCTCAAGCGCTACGAAGACGCGGTGGCGGATGGGGATTTCGTGCATGCGGTGATCCTAGGCTCAGCGGTTAACAACGACGGGGCGCGCAAGGTGGGCTTCACCGCGCCCAGCGTGGCGGGGCAGACCGAGGTGATTCTGGAGGCGCTGGAAGCCGCGGGGGTGCATGCCGACGAGTTGGGCCTGATCGAAGCACATGGCACCGGCACCCGTCTAGGCGACCCGATCGAGGTGCGCGCCCTGCAGGCGGGGTTTGCCGCGCAGCGCGGCCAAACCGACTTGCCGCCGCCCGTGCCCCGGGCGCAGGCCGCGCGCTGCTTTCTGGGCTCGGTCAAGAGCAATATTGGCCATCTCGACACCGCGGCGGGGGTGGCCGGGCTGATCAAGGCGGCGCTCGCCGTGCGCCATGGAGAGATCCCGGCGACGCTGAACTTCTCGCGCCTCAACCCCGAGATCGACCTGTCGGACGGCCGGTTCGAAATCGCCGCGTCGCGCCGACCCTGGCCGAACTCGGTCGCCGGGGGGCCGGTGGCGCGACGGGTGGCGGGCGTTAGCGCCTTCGGCATCGGCGGTACCAATGTGCACATGATCCTGAGCGCGGCGCCGGAGCGTCCGGCTGCGGAGTCGGACCGGAGCGAGGAGAGCCCGCAGGCGCTGTTTCTGTCGGCGCGTTCGGCTGCGGCCCTAGCGCAGTATCGCACAGATCTGGCGGCCTGGCTGGAGCGGGCGGAGGCAGAGGCGCATCCGCTGCCCGCCATCGCCGCCACCCTACGCACTAGGCGCCCCGCTGCGACCTGGCGGCTGGCGGTGATCGCGGCCAGCCGGACCGAGGCCGCCGCCGCCCTGCGCGCGGCCCCCCTGCCGGCGGGCGAGACCACGGCGCCCGGCGCGCTGGCCTTTGTCTTCCCGGGCCAGGGCAGTCAGCATCCCGCGATGATCGCGCCACATTACGCTCGCCATGTCGTCTATCGCGTGGCCTACGACCGGGTCGCCTCTGCGATGCCCGCGCCCGTCCGATCGGTGCTGGAGGACCTCGCTCGGGGCACGCATGTGTCCGAGGCCGCGCTGGCCCGGACCGAGGTGACCCAGCCCGCCCTCTTCGCGGCCAGCTATGCGGCGGCGGCGCTGTGGCAGGCCCGGGAGGTGCACCCCGAGGCGGGCCTTCTGGGCCATTCGATTGGGGAATATGCCGCCGCCTGCCTGGCCGGGGTGATGACGCCCGAAAGTGCCGCCCGGATCGTCGCCGCGCGCGGCGCGCTCATGCAGGCCGCGCCGCCGGGCCGGATGCTGGCCGTGGGGCTGAGCGCCGAGGATCTGGCCCCCTACCTGGCCGAAGGCGAGGTCGATATCGCGGCGCTGAATGGCCCGCGCCAGACGGTGCTCGCAGGGTCGGAGGCTGCGATCGCGGCGCTGCGCGACAGGCTCGCGGCCAATGGGCAGCGGAGCGTGGTGCTCGCCACTTCACACGGCTTCCACTCGCGTCTCTTCGACGAGGCGGCGGCGCGATTTGCCGAGATCATCGCCGCCGAGCCGCTGAAGCCGCCACAAGCGCGGGTGATCTCGAACGTGACGGGCGCCGTGCTGAAGGCCGAGGCGGCGCAGGACCCTGCCTATTGGGCGCGACAGATGCGGGCGCCGGTGCGGTTCCATGACGGGCTGGTGACGCTGATGTCGGGTCCGACCCCGCCGCAGGCCATTCTGGAGGTCGGGCCCGGGGCGACGCTGACCGGTCTGATCCGGCATGCCGCCCTCACCCCGCGCCCCGTCTGCCTGCCCGGATCTCCGCCTGCGCCGCAGACCACCGACGACCCGTTCCTGACCACCGCCGCCACTCTCTGGACCCTCGGCCACCCCTCCTCCTGGCCCACGCCCCCCCATACCACGCCCCCACTCCCGACCCCAAAACTCAACACTCGAGACTTCTGGATCGGCGAAATGACGGAAACGGGGGCACCGCCCCAACAGGGGGAGGTGCTGAAGCCTGTGTTGCGCGACTTGCCGGAACCCGACGCCGCGCGGCCCCGTCACGTGACGGTCATTTCCTTCACGGATGGCACGGCTCATCCACTCGATGGGTTGGATGTCGGCACGGAACTAGGTGTCACACTGTCCTGCCACGCCCTACTGGTGCCGGACGGAGTGGAGGCGCCAGGCTGGGGGGCGTTCAGGGCGCTCCTGCCGAATTCGGGCGACGGCTCCGCTCTCGTTCTGGGCCTGCCCGATCTCGATAAGCAGTGGAAGGGCACGGGCCGGAACACGGCCTTTCTGTCAGAGCTTTTCCATCACCTCACATGCCATCCGCTGGTGCCGACCCTGCTCGTCTCTTCTCCTGCCTGCACCGGTCCCGGTGCGGCAGAGGCGGCGGCCTTTGCTGCCACCGCCCGGGCCGAGTTGCAGCCGACACCTTTCGGACATCTGCGCGCCGAACAGACGCCGCGCGTCAGCCACATAATGCAGGCCTTGGCCTGCCTGCCCCGGGCCACGCGGTTCGTACTGTCTGATGGGGGGCTGCAGGTCGAAGACCTTGCGCTCTGCGACTTCCCCGACAGATCGTCTGCGAAACCTCACGTCACGGCTCGCGTGACCCTGATCGCTGGTGGGCTGGGTGGGATCGGGCGAGCCCTGGTGGAGCAGGTCGATGCGCGGGCGGGCGACAGGTTCATTCTGCTCACCCGGCGCGATCCCGATGCGCAGACCGATGCCGAGTCCGCCTGGCTCGACGAGATGGCGGCGCGGTCGCGTGACGTGGTGGTGATCGCGTGCGATATCACCGATGCCGACGCTGTGGGCACGGTCCTTGCCGATTTGCAGGCATCAGGCCGATTACCGGATGAGATTGTTCATGCGGCAGGTTTGGCTGAGGGCCGAATGCTGCGCACCAAGCCCGACCAGATGCTATCAATTGCATATGGCATAAAAGTGCAGGGTGCCTTGAACCTGCTCGATGTTGCGCGGCGCTATGCGATCCCCCGGGTGGTCCTGTTCTCCTCTATCAGTGCGATCCGCGGCGATGCCGGACAGAGTGGGTATGGTGCAGCGAATGCGGCTTTGATGGCGCTGGCCCGGCAGGCGCAGAAGGAGGGACCGAAGGTGACGGCTATCCTGTGGGACCGGTGGCACGAGACCGGGATGGCCGATCCGAAACGTATGCCGCCCGGTCTGAGCGAGATGGCGGCTCGGGCCGCCCAGCGCCCCGCACTGCCGGTGCCTGAGGCGGTGGCGTGGTTTGACAGGTTGCGCGAGATCGATGAACCCTGTGTCATCGTGGCTGCCCGCCGCCCCCAAGCGACGGCGGCGCCAGAAGCGCGAGGGTCCACACGCGCCCCGGCGCAGATGCGCGACATTGCAGAAGTCACCGCGACCCTGCGCGCCATCTGGTCTGATCTCTTGGGCAATGACAATTTCGGCAACGGCGACAATTTCTTTGATGTTGGTGGCGATTCGGTTCTTCTAGTCGCGCTGCACGATCAGATCCAGACGCGGTTACAGACGGATGTCCCACTCGAGAGGCTGTTCGAACATCCCAATGTCTCCACGCAGGCCCGGTTCTTCGCCTCCAATCAGGACGCGCCGCAAGCGGCGCGGGTCAAGGCCGCAGCGGATACAGGCCCCTCCGGGAGCGTTGCGATCATCGGGATGAGCCTGCGCTGTGCCGGGGCCGACTCGCTCGATCAGTTCTGGGAGAACCTCCTTTCCGGCAAGGATACGTTCCAGCGCGGCCCGATAGATGGGACGCGGGTGGGCGTGACCAGCGCGCCGGACAATATCCGCGATTTCGACCGACAGCTCTTCGGCTTCTCCCTGCGGGAGGCCGCGCTGACGGATCCGCAACAGCGCGTGTTGATGAGCGTAGCCTATGATGCCTTGCTCCATGCCTCCTGTGTAGAGGCGGCGACCGGGATGCTGACGGGCTGTTATCTGGGGGGCGCCGAAAGTAGCTATCTGCGCGAAGTACTTCTGCCGGAAAAAGATTCTCTTGCTGGCGTCGATCCGCTGGCCGTCGAGATCGGGAACTCTAGAGACTTCATCGCGACGCGCCTGGCCTATGCCCTTGGATTGCGTGGCCCCTCTGTCAGTGTCAGCTCGGCTTGTTCGACCTCGCTTCTGGCGATCCATCTGGCCTGCCGGGCGCTTCTGAACGGCGAGTGCCGCATGGCGCTGGCGGGCGGCGCGCGGATCAAAGCGCCCGAGCCCACCGGCTACGTCTCTCGTCCTGGTGGGATCACGTCGGGTTCCGGGGTGTGCCGTGTCTTCGACGCTGGGGCAGATGGGACGGTGTTCGGGAGCGGCGCGGGGGTTGTCGTGCTCAAGCGCTACGAAGACGCGGTGGCGGATGGGGATTTCGTGCATGCGGTGATCCTAGGCTCAGCGGTTAACAACGACGGGGCGCGCAAGGTGGGCTTCACCGCGCCCAGCGTGGCGGGGCAGACCGAGGTGATTCTGGAGGCGCTGGAAGCCGCGGGGGTGCATGCCGACGAGTTGGGCCTGATCGAAGCACATGGCACCGGCACCCGTCTAGGCGACCCGATCGAGGTGCGCGCCCTGCAGGCGGGGTTTGCCGCGCAGCGCGGCCAAACCGACTTGCCGCCGCCCGTGCCCCGGGCGCAGGCCGCGCGCTGCTTTCTGGGCTCGGTCAAGAGCAATATTGGCCATCTCGACACCGCGGCGGGGGTGGCCGGGCTGATCAAGGCGGCGCTCGCCGTGCGCCATGGAGAGATCCCGGCGACGCTGAACTTCTCGCGCCTCAACCCCGAGATCGACCTGTCGGACGGCCGGTTCGAAATCGCCGCGTCGCGCCGACCCTGGCCGAACTCGGTCGCCGGGGGGCCGGTGGCGCGACGGGTGGCGGGCGTTAGCGCCTTCGGCATCGGCGGTACCAATGTGCACATGATCCTGAGCGCGGCGCCGGAGCGTCCGGCTGCGGAGTCGGACCGGAGCGAGGAGAGCCCGCAGGCGCTGTTTCTGTCGGCGCGTTCGGCTGCGGCCCTAGCGCAGTATCGCACAGATCTGGCGGCCTGGCTGGAGCGGGCGGAGGCAGAGGCGCATCCGCTGCCCGCCATCGCCGCCACCCTACGCACTAGGCGCCCCGCTGCGACCTGGCGGCTGGCGGTGATCGCGGCCAGCCGGACCGAGGCCGCCGCCGCCCTGCGCGCGGCCCCCCTGCCGGCGGGCGAGACCACGGCGCCCGGCGCGCTGGCCTTTGTCTTCCCGGGCCAGGGCAGTCAGCATCCCGCGATGATCGCGCCACATTACGCTCGCCATGTCGTCTATCGCGTGGCCTACGACCGGGTCGCCTCTGCGATGCCCGCGCCCGTCCGATCGGTGCTGGAGGACCTCGCTCGGGGCACGCATGTGTCCGAGGCCGCGCTGGCCCGGACCGAGGTGACCCAGCCCGCCCTCTTCGCGGCCAGCTATGCGGCGGCGGCGCTGTGGCAGGCCCGGGAGGTGCACCCCGAGGCGGGCCTTCTGGGCCATTCGATTGGGGAATATGCCGCCGCCTGCCTGGCCGGGGTGATGACGCCCGAAAGTGCCGCCCGGATCGTCGCCGCGCGCGGCGCGCTCATGCAGGCCGCGCCGCCGGGCCGGATGCTGGCCGTGGGGCTGAGCGCCGAGGATCTGGCCCCCTACCTGGCCGAAGGCGAGGTCGATATCGCGGCGCTGAATGGCCCGCGCCAGACGGTGCTCGCAGGGTCGGAGGCTGCGATCGCGGCGCTGCGCGACAGGCTCGCGGCCAATGGGCAGCGGAGCGTGGTGCTCGCCACTTCACACGGCTTCCACTCGCGTCTCTTCGACGAGGCGGCGGCGCGATTTGCCGAGATCATCGCCGCCGAGCCGCTGAAGCCGCCACAAGCGCGGGTGATCTCGAACGTGACGGGCGCCGTGCTGAAGGCCGAGGCGGCGCAGGACCCTGCCTATTGGGCGCGACAGATGCGGGCGCCGGTGCGGTTCCATGACGGGCTGGTGACGCTGATGTCGGGTCCGACCCCGCCGCAGGCCATTCTGGAGGTCGGGCCCGGGGCGACGCTGACCGGTCTGATCCGGCATGCCGCCCTCACCCCGCGCCCCGTCTGCCTGCCCGGATCTCCGCCTGCGCCGCAGACCACCGACGACCCGTTCCTGACCACCGCCGCCACTCTCTGGACCCTCGGCCACCCCTCCTCCTGGCCCACGCCCCCCCATACCACGCCCCCACTCCCGACCCCAAAACTCAACACTCGAGACTTCTGGATCGGCGAAATGACGGAAACGGGGGC